>CAZMEH010000912.1:0-1817 GCA_964564885.1 uncultured Saprospiraceae bacterium
GGTTTAGATATTAAGAATTTCTTTTTACAGGAAGCTTTTGTTCAGCTGAACACTGTAAAAGCGATTGCGCCTATTGCAAAATTCGTCGAAGGGAAATTCAATACTAATTTGTCTATTAATGGTATTTTAGGAAAGGATATGATTCCTGATTACAATACATTGAATAGTGAAGGTTTACTTGAAACGCTTGATGCTGTCGTTAAAAACTTCAAGCCGTTTAACGAAATGGCGAAGAAATTGAATGTTAAAGCCCTTAAAAATCTGAGTATCAAGAATACTAAAAATACATTCTTTATAAAAGATGGAAAGGTAGAGGTTAGACCATTTGATGTTAAAATGAAAGTCAACGGAGATAATATTAATATGAACATTAGCGGTATTCATAGCATTAATCAGGACATGGATTACAACATCAAGATGGCTATTCCTAGGAAACTATTGGAAAAAAGCAGTATTACTTCTGTTGTCAATACTGGAATTGATTTGTTGAGTAGTCAAGCTTCTAAGTTAGGCTTAAACTTGAAACAAGGTGAAAATATTAACGTATTAATTAACATGTTAGGTAATATAGCTAATCCAAAAATTAAAGTTAAATTACTAGGAATGGATGGCGAAAACGTCGTTAGCGATACTGGTGATCAATTGAAAGCTTTGACAGAAGCAGCTAAGCAAAAAGCACTAGCAACGGCTGATAGTTTAAAGCAAGTGGCGGAAAATAAAGCTAAAGCGGAGATTGATAAAGTAAAGGCTAACGTGCAAGCAAGAGTAGATAGTTTGAAAAATATTGCAGAACAGAAAGCTAAAGAGGAGTTACAAAGGATAGCTGATGAAGCGAAAGAAAAACTAGGTAAGGAAATTGAAAAAGCACTAAAAGATAAAATAGATGCAGCGGCTAAAAAGGCTGCTAAAGATAAAATAGATCAAGCGATTAAGGATAAAATAAGTCAAGATGCGCAAGATAAAGCTAAAGCAGAATTGGAAAAACTGAAAAATAAATTTAAACTTCCTAGAAAGAAGAAGGACGATAATTGATTGAAAAGTCAGAAATCGGATTAATTATTTGGGTTCTTTGAAAAATCCAGTGGAAGTTTCAAAATCGGCACACGGCACACGGCACACGGCGTTTTTTCTACGAAAAATATTTTATTACGGGATTTTTAAAAGAACTTTATTTTTTATAAAACAGCTAGTACGTGAAGTACTGGCTGTTTTTTTTATTTCACAAATAAGAATAAAAACAAATAAGATACGCACCGAACTATTTTATTTTTTTTCTTGTTGAAAGCGGCAAAGGATATTTTGATTACTTTACGATGCAAGAACAACTTACATGTGATGAATATTTTACTAGGATTTTTTATCATTATCATTATCATCATTACTATTATTGATATCTATAAGGAACTCCGCTTCAAAGAAGCAGGAGAACAAGCTATAGATTCTTCAAACGAAGTACTGAAAGAGGATAAAAAGAGGATTCTAGAATATTTAAAAGCTAGGAAATATGAATTAACCATTAGTTTAACATTTGATAGAAGGAAGGATTTAAGCATAGCAGAAGAAAGAACTTATATTGTTTATTTAAAAAATGAGCAAGAGGAGAGTGGAAAAGCATCTATCCTTATTGACCATAATGGGAATATTGAGTTAGTCGATTTCAGGATTTTTAATAATTATTTTGGCTCAAAACCTATGCTTAGACCAAAAAAATACAAGGAGTTACTCGCTGAACATACTAGATACAAAAGTAAAGTAAAGGAAATACAAAAAATTATGAGAGGATTATAGAAGAACTTGCATACTACTATACATTCTTA
>CAZMEH010000913.1:0-1752 GCA_964564885.1 uncultured Saprospiraceae bacterium
AGAGATGATTGGTGCAGATGAATTTATCCAAAAATTACCTGGTGCTTACGATTATGAAGTGATGGAAAGAGGTGCGACACTTTCGATGGGACAACGACAATTGATTTCGTTCGTTCGAGCTTTAGTATTTAATCCAGATATTTTGATTTTGGATGAAGCGACTTCTTCTATTGATCCAGAAACAGAATCGGTTATTCAACATGCTATTGAAACGCTAATCGCAAAACGAACTTCTATCATTATTGCGCATCGCTTGTCAACTATTCGACACGCTGATAAGATTATGGTTTTAAGTAAAGGTGAAATTCAAGAATTAGGTTCTCATGAGGAATTACTGAAAATCGAAGATGGTCATTATAAACATTTGTATGAAATGCAGTTTTCAACTCGGGAAGCGTTGGAAGAGGTGGAGAGTTAGCATTTTAGCCTCCCTTTAATCCCTCCTGAAGGAGGGAAATAATTTTCCGAAAGTAGTTGTGGTAAAATAGAAAGATCATTTAATCACTTAAATCCATCTTAGATTGTGGAAGGTTTAGATTTTCCACGTCTTCATAAATATCAGATAAAGCAACTTTTACATCAAGTGTATTTAAAGCTAAGGTATTATTTAAACCAACAAATGAATTGATTTCCCAAACACCATTTTCATTTTTATGAACCACATCAATCGCAGGCTGATCTTGTTCTATCAATACATATTCTTGAAAACTAGGCAAGTTTTTATATTTTCTAAATTTTGCACCACGGTCATAATTTCCTGTTGATTTTGATAATACTTCAAAAATAATAGTTGGATTTTTAATTGCTTTAGTTTTTTTGAATGTTTCTCTTTCTCCTATAATGATGCAGCAATCTGGATAAACACTTTCGTTGATAGCTTCTATATAAACGCGCATTTCGCTATTACAAACTAATGTTTGTTGCTCTAATTGTTTAGCAGCGGCTTTGATATAAAAATGCAAACTGCTAATAATTAAAGCATGATTAATAGTTCCACTTGACATAGGTACGATTTTTCCGTTTTGGAATTCATTCTTATAATTTGCTTGTTCTTCTAATTTAAAGTACTCGTCAAACGTGTAAGTTTTATTTACAGCTTTATTTTTTGATTCCTTATCTTTTTTGACAATTGCTTCTGCTATCATGTTTTTTATTTTTTATAAATATATAGCTTTTTTGTGAATGATGAAAGTGCTTGATTAGACTTTTACAAACAAATCATCTAACGTCAAAACATTATCAACTAAACCCAAACTGTGCTCATTTTGCTTTAAACCGAATGTCGTAACTAGTGTCCAAAACAGTTTTTTCTTAGAATTCGTAGCTACTTCAAAAATATCCATTTTATCTTTTAAAGCTTGAGCGTAAGACTTACTAATCACAAACTCTTTATTATAAAATTTCATTTCAAAAAGATTAATTACATCATCTTTGCGGTCAAGTAACAAATCAATTTGTGCCCCTTTTTCGTTGGTTGTTCCTTTCTTTAAAAAAGAAGAAGAAGTTGAGTAAACTCCTGCTATGTCTAATGACTTCTTAATTTGTGCTAAATGTTTGATACAAAGACTTTCAAAAGCATAGCCACACCATATTTTATAACTTTGAGTTTGACTGATATGATGCCAAGTTTGAGCACCTTCTTGTGTGTTTTTTTCTATAAATTTTAAATAAAACAAAGAATATTCATCCGTTAAACGATAGATTTTTTCCTTTTTCTTTTTGGCAAAAGGATAATAACTGTCAATAAATCCC
>CAZMEH010000914.1:0-4334 GCA_964564885.1 uncultured Saprospiraceae bacterium
TAATTATTTGTTTTTTTCAATAATATTTAACAATATTTGTGCTAACCAACCGATTTATTCCTTTCTCTATTATTTAATAATTTAGGCAGCTAAAGCAGCTTTTACCTTATCAAAATAGATCATGGAGAAGATTAAATATAAAAAAGACGAACAGCCACTTTTTTTCAAGACATTACAGAAACGTGTAAACGAGCATTTTCAAACCAATAAAATTCAAAAAACAGGTAACCTCAAAGCTTATTTTAAAGCGATTGTTTTACTAACTCTGTTTTTTGCGTGTTATGCTACTGCATTGATATCTACAAGTTTGACTTATTTTTATCTTTCTTATATTATGATGGGTAGCTTAACCATCTTTGTAGCATTGAATATTGCTCATGATGCAGCACACAACACCTTTTCAAGTAATAAATCTGTAAATAATTTCTTATTATTTACTTTTGATTTACTTGGTGCAAATGGTTATTTATGGAGATTGAAACACGTTCATTCACATCATACACATGTGAATATTCCAAATATGGATGGCGATATCAAGCAAAGTAATTTGGTGAGAATATTTCCGAATGCACCTTTTTTGAATTTTCATAAATATCAGTTTCTATATATGCCGCCTTTGTATATGCTTTATACATTGAATTGGTTGCTGATGAGAGATTTTAAAGATTTTTTCCAAACAAACATTAGTGGAAAACCAGAAATTGACCATCACTGGAGCGAATACGTTAGATTGTTCCTAGGCAAATTCTTTTATATTTCTAAACTTATTATTATTCCTTATATATTTTTACCATTCACTTTTGGTCAAATTTTTCTTGGATTTTTATTATTGCAATTTGCAGCAAGTTTGACTGTCGCTTTAGCATTGGTTTCTGCTCATGTTGGTGAACATTCTGTTTATCCTGAACCAGACGAAAATGGGATTATGCCGCATTCGTGGGCAATTCACCAAATTGTTACTACAACGGATTTCGCAACAAACAGCCCTTTAATAACACATTTGTTTGGCGGATTTAATCACCATGTTGTACATCATTTGTTTCCGAATATTTCTCATATTCATTATCCTGTGCTAACGCAAATTGTAAAAGAAACTTGTGAAGAGTTCGATATTCAGTATAATTGTAATCCAACTTTGATTGATGCGATTCTTTCTCATATGAAATTCTTACGAATTCGTAGTAAAGAAGAATTAAAGGTCAGCTATATTGAAATGTAAAACCAATTGATAATTTGAGAATTACAATTTACGATTGAAAATAATTCGTAGATTTACAGCATTTGTTCTAGACAGCTAAAGCAACCATTACACAATAAAAGGCTATGATTGACATTTATAAAACAATAACAGATTTATCTATTGGCGAATTCAAAGATAAAGGCAGCAAATTTTATGCTTACGCCTACCCTATTGCTGATGAAGCCGATGTAAAATCTAATATTGATGCATTAAAAAAGGAACATCCAAAATCCAGACATCATTGCTATGCTTATCGAATTGGCGTAGATGGAAATAATTTTCGAGCAAATGACGACGGCGAACCTTCGGGAACAGCAGGTAGACCGATTTTAGGTCAAATTGATAGTTTTGAATTGATTAATGTGCTAATTGTTGTGGTTAGATACTTTGGTGGAACAAAGTTAGGCGTCCCAGGTTTAATTAATGCTTATAAGTCTACGGCTATCGACGCCCTAGAACAAGCTGAAATCATAGAAAAAACTATTAATCATTTCTATCAACTAGAATTTGATTATGCTATAATGAGTAGTGTGATGGGTGCTTTGAAGAAAAATGATATTCAAATCGTAAGTCAAGACTTCCAAATGCAACCAAAATTAACAATAAGTATTAGAAAGTCAGCAGTGGAAGAAAAACTGAAAGCACTAGAAGATGTCGTTAATCCTTATGGAATGTTAGAAGAAAGTCCTGTTGTGACGACTTTTATAAGAGAAGAATAGTTAAAGAAGTCAGAAATCAGATCGCTTCGCTGTCAGAAGTCAGACAGAATAATTCAGCCAGAATCAAAAAGGAGATAACTTGTAAGTTATCTCCTTTCTATATTTTAACTCTGACAGTCGTAGGCGATCTGACTTCTCTTACTGTTTACATATTATGTTCCTGAATTGGATTCATGATATCGCTATCTACCAAAACACGTCCACAATGCTCACAAGGCATTATTCTTTTACGCTTTTTGATTTCCATTTGAACCTGAGGAGGAATTCTATTGAAACATCCGCCACAAGAATCACGTTCAACAGAAACAACACCGAGGCGATTTTTATAAGTGTTACGAACTCTGTTGTAACTCTTTAATAAACGCTCTTCGATTTTCTTGATTGCCTTATCACGACGCTTTTGAAGTTTAGTCTCTTCTTTTTCCGTCGTTTTTATAATTTTATTAAGCTCTTCTTTCTTAAGCTCAAGGTCTTTTTTCTTACGCTCTAATCTAGAATCAGAAGCTTCAATTGTCATGCCTTTATTCTGGGCAGCAATTTTAAACTCTTTGATACGCTTATTAGCTAATTGAATATCCAATTTCTGTAATTCAACTTCTTTCATCAAAGCTTCATACTCTCGATTATTCTTTACGTTATCCTGTTGCTTTTCATATTTCAGAATCAATCCTTCCGCATCTTTTATTGTAGTAAGATACTTTTTGATTTTATCTTCTGTTCCTTTCAAGTCATCACGCAAACGCTTAATACGAGTTTCCAATCCTTCGATATCATCTTCAAGGTCTTGCACTTCCATTGGCAATTCACCTCTCAATGTTTCGATTCCATCCAATTGAGTATCAATAGCTTGTAATTCGAATAAAGCTCTTAAACGTTGCTCTACAGACATATTTTTTGCTGATGCCATCTATCTATATGTATTTTACTGGATTTGTATTAACTTCCGTCAAATAAAACGCAAAGTTACTAAATTTTTTGATTAAAAATTCATAAAACAACTCAATTGTGAATTGCTCGCTCTCGTAATGTCCGATATCCGCTATTATGATTTTACCATCCGCATCAAAAAACTGATGATATTTATAATCTCCTGTTACAAAAACATCTGCTTTTTGACCAATTGCCTTATTCAATAAAAAACTTCCTGCACCGCCACAGACTGCAACTCGCTTGACTTTTTTATTGTTAAATGCCGTATGTCGAATCACAGGCGTGTTCATTTCATTTTTCAAATGTAGTAAAAATGCTTTTTCAGTCATTGGATTCTCCAACTCTCCTATCATACCTGAACCAACATTATTATCATCATTATCCAATGTCACAACGTCATAAGCGACTTCTTCATAAGGATGATTTTTTTTGAGTGCCGAAACAATTTTTCTTTCTTTATAATCTTCAAAAATCACTTCAATCTTTACTTCTGCCTCATAATGTCTTTTTCCAATATCGCCAACATGAGGATTTGCACCTTCATTTGCACGAAAAGTTCCTGCGCCAACTAGATTAAAACTTGCTTCGTCGTAATTTCCAATTTGACCTGCGCCAGCTTCAAATAGTGCATTTCGCACTTTATCGCTTTGCGCTGATGGTACAAAAGTATAAAGTTTTTTTAAGCGACCTTTTTTAGGTGAAAGGATTTGAATATTCTTTAAGCCGATTTTTTCACAAATTTTAGCATTCACACCGACCTTGACATTATCCAAATTCGTATGTGATGCGTAAATCGCTATATCATTTTTAATCGCTTTCATTACTACTCGCTCAATATAAGTGCGACCATTGAAACGCTTCAAACCACTAAAAACAATCGGATGATGCGCTATCACTAGATTACAACCTTTTTCAATCGCTTCATCAATGACAGCCTCTATCGAGTCCAAACAGATAATTGCACCCGTTGCTTCCATATCTGGATTACCAACTATCAATCCTGCATTATCGTAGCTTTCTTGATAAGAGGTCGGCGCAATCGTTTCGAGGTAATTTATAATTTTCTTAATCTTCATATTCTTCGTTTTCTATTTCCGTTGTGCTTTTTGATAATTACGTCCAAAAATAACACGAAAGCGGCAAGTTCCCAAATTTAAAGATTTATCGCTTGATATATAACAAGCTTTATGATTAAAAAATGTATATCCAATTTGTGTTTTAAAATATTTTTATCCATCTTTATAACAAACAAAATCCTCTTTTTAATGAAGGGTTTACTTTTTCTTAAATAGAGAACACAGTATAAATATACAAGAATGATGTATAAAAAAAATATTTACCATTATTGATATTAATATCAATCATAAGTTTTCAGAATGCTTATTCTCAAAACCAAATAGGGATAGAGTTAATTTTAAACCTGCCACTAGAAGTTATTCTTTGAC
>CAZMEH010000915.1:0-3192 GCA_964564885.1 uncultured Saprospiraceae bacterium
ACCCTCTTTGGCATAATCCGTTGTTGGTCTTGTTGGCCAATTCTTCGCTGGCGGAAAAAATTTCCTGCCTTTAAACTTTCCTCCTATTATTCGCATACGCTTAAACTGTATAAATCAAAATAAAACTGTTGTGGAACAGTACTGTATTTTGGACTAAATTGATAATATTTAGTACGTTTTCCAAATCTGATTTGGCGAATATAAGTAGAAAGTAAACGATAAATAGAAGAATTAGGCATAATTCCGCCCAAGAGTGTCAGAGGTGTGTCGGTTGTGCTCAATCCAAACTGCTGATACATGAGTACAACATAGTATAAAAAGGCTTCCGAAGAATGGTATTGAAAGCTATTGTAGAGTTGAAATTTATGATTTTTATAAACCATAATGTTCAATGTTTTTGGCATTACATTGACGATGATTTCATTTTCTCCTACCATTCTGCGAGTTCGCCTAAGCAATGTCGTAGCAATATGGTATAAATGAAAACTTGGAAAGTGAATATCTAATAAATCAAACAAGCGACTATCTACAGCGTGAATATTTTGAATGGAAAGCTCTTCCACTTCATCCGAAAAGACCATATCATTACTAGAAACAGGTGCGACTTGCTCTAAGTAAGTGCGCTGATTAGCTGGAGAGTAGATTTGATTTGGGATAAATGTAAAATGTGGCGTGTCAACGCAAACATTGATTTTCTTAAACGAAGAACGTATAACGACATCCGTTTCAAGAATACTTCGTATTCCTTTTAACGATTGCGTTTCATCCAAAAGATAGTGCCTTTGGAAAAGAACTTGCTTAGCAGAATTAGAAACAAAATAATAAAACCTGTTCGTTCCAATAAGAACGGACAGGTTTTGTGTTTTTGTTTCTAGAGTGCTAAAACTGTCTACATGTATGTCAAATACTATTTCCGCCAATTTCCGTCTGTTGATGGTTTCTCCAAGTTACCGAAGAACAATTTAGCTTTTGGATTGTACATGGCATCGTATCTATTGAAACGTTTAGCGCCCCAAGGCCCCATGTAAGTTTCTACCGTAGTAGAAACACTAATCACTGCGATGTTTTTAGCACTTTGATATTCAGGTAAAACCTTTGCAATAATCGTAAACTCTTCCCCATCACTGTAAGGAATATATGCTAAAGAATCTAAATTGATGCCCATAGCATTAATCGAGTCAATAGCAGGAACTTCCGTGTAGAATTCACGGAAATTTGAATTTGGATCATCTGGATCACCAATTGTCGTTTTGATTTTGAAATTTTCTGTTTTCAAAACTTGTGCTAGAGTATCAAAGGTAGTTGCGTAGTAACCTACGATATCTTTGAATGCAATTTGAGCTTTACGTACATCTTCAAGTTGGTTCGCAACCTTTCTTTCACGTAATTTCCACTCTTCTTTAAACTGAATAGGTTCTGCAATACTTACGTACAATAAATATACTAAACCTAAAACAGCAGCCGTCAATAAAATATTTAATACAATTTTCATATTCGTTGGTTTCGTTTGCTTTGCGCAATATTAATAATTATTCTTGAATTTTAATGAACTTTTTTAATCATTTTGCAGTGACTATTAGTTTATTTAATGATTATTACTTTTATAATAGGAAAAGATGCCATTTTTACGGCTTTTGGTGGTTTTTTAGCTATTTTTTTATAGCGCATATTATTAAAAATAAAATTATTGAAGAAGGAAAATTATTGAATTAAGCATTTTTCAATATATAATTTTTCAAAATTCCCTACTTTAACGAAATAAATACCTGTCAGCAATTCGCTCATTGAAATAACATTTGCAAGGTCATTTTTTAGATATTTGACCAATTGACATTCTATATTCCAAAATCAAACCATCTAATTTTTTGTATTAAAGTCACTTGACAATTCTATTAAAATCAAATAACATGCAAAATCTGGAACTATATATAAGGTAAAGTTACTTAGTATTCACAAATCTATATATCATCAAACCCTTTTTTCCAAGGACAATCACTAACCATCGTTTCTTCTCTGACAGGCTCAACGCCATAAACAAAAGCATGCTTTTTCCAAAAAACAATAGATTTTGCATTTGCTCTACTTTCCCAAGGTTCAGCTTCTGACTTCGTTCCAAGATAAGCCGTCAATATTTTATAATAATGTCTCGTTTTTCGGAGGACAATAGTCAGGCTTCTTGTAGAAGTTGGCTCTCTATTCAGCGTAAATCGAGAATGTCCATAGCGTCCTTCTCGGACAATATAGACAATTTCATCCTCTTCATTAGTAGGAACGCAAATCGTTTCTCCAATGACTTGTGTAAAATTGACTTGTGTTTTAACCGTTTTTTTCTTGTCGCAAAGGATTTGAGCGCAAGCTTTTTTGAGGTATGGCGCAACGCCTTTATGCAAATGACTATCTCGACGGTCAAGAATTAATCGTTTGTCTTTAGATACAAAAGCACGCTGAATGAATGCCGCTTCTCTTCGATTGTTCGTTGCGGTTGACATTTCGACACTGAAACCAACCAAGTTATTTGCAGTAATTTCATCTCGAACAGAACTAAATCGAAAAGGAAAGGGATTCCCATTGAAATCTGTAATAATGCCTTCTTTTTGAGACATCATCAGTTCGGTTACTTTTCCAAAACGTATTTCATTGGAAACCATGATAATAATATTAATGGTACTAGTTATTAATCTTTCTTCACTTACGAAACAATAAAAGATAAAAATCTAACAAATCCAAAAAATAGCAAAACATTGACCTTTATTCATAAAGATTATTATAATCAAAATCATACTGCTATGCATTTTAGAAAAGAGAGGAGAGAACAGAGAGGGCGCATCTCAAAATATCGCATTTACATGATTATAATACATATTAATGTAAAAGTCATACTACTGTACATTTTAGAAGTCAGAGGTCAGAACGCTTCGCTGTCAGATCGCCTACGGCTGTCAGAAGCAAACAAATAATACAATTTATATTGATTGATTTTCAAAATCTATAGTAGTAACGGAGAGTATATATTCTCCGTTACTATTTTGACGAAATCGAAAAAAAGAAAACACTTTCCTTTATATTTTCAAATAGAACACTATTTTTGTACTTCCCGTACCGTTGCCTTTAGCTGACCTAGTCAAATAACTATTTGTTTGCATCTCTGATTCCGAATATTTGGGATTGTAAAGTTAGATTCATTCAACTAAT
>CAZMEH010000916.1:0-6623 GCA_964564885.1 uncultured Saprospiraceae bacterium
TGAACTTGTTTAAAAACTCACTGCTAATCTCTTGACAAACCATTGATATTACAATACTTCAGCTATTTTTATTTTGGTAGCTTTGGCTACCAAAAGAAAAATGAGCTTCGTCTTGAAAATCAAGCGTTTATCAATAGTTTTAGCATGAGTTCTTAAACAAGTTCATTAAGTAAAGCACGTGTAAGTTTTGATTTTTCAATGCGACACCTACTATTTACTATTTACTACCTAAAACTTACTACTTACTACCTATTACTTAAAATATATATGTTCATAAAACTTGAAAACGTAGGAAAACGCTACCGTTACGAATGGATTTTCAAAAATGTAAACCAAGGTTTTGAATCTGGAAAAGCGTATGCTATTTTAGGTCCAAATGGTGTTGGTAAATCTACATTGATGAAAATCCTTTCAGGTTATTTGAGTCCGTCAAAAGGAACAGTTTCATTTTCTGAAAATGAGCTTAACTCGCCATTAGATCCTGACGATGTTTTTAGAAATATTAGTTACGCTGCTCCATATATTGATCTTATTGAAGAATTGACACTTAAAGAAGCTATAAAATTTCATCAGCGTTTCAAGCCATTTTACGAAGGAGTAACAGCAGAAACGATTTTTGATTTACTAGATTTTAAGAAGGCAAAAAATAAAGAAATTCGTTTTTTCTCATCAGGGATGAAACAACGTTTAAAGCTTGTTTTAGCTTTTTGTTCTGAAACGCCTATTTTACTTTTAGATGAGCCAACCACTAATTTGGATGCTCAAGGTGTTGATTGGTATTTGAACTTAGTGGAGCAATTTGCGAAAGATCGACTTATCATTGTAGCTTCAAATATTGAACATGATTATCGTTTTTGCGAAAAACGGTTGAATATTTTGGACTATAAAGGGTAAATCCGGTATAACGAGTAAAAATGTAGAAATTTTTTATATTATTCTCCTCCTCTTAGAGAATATAATATATGTAACTTGTGCTTTATGTGAAATTTGTTAAAGTATTTAATTGTCAATACCATATATATATAACTAAAAAATATACTTAGTTTTTATTCTATGTTTATTTCGACATAATCTCAAAAATGCAAATAAAATTTCAAACAATTGCTTTTTTTCAAAATAATAACCGCAGATATCCGACAAATGAAACGATATTTTGTGTGTTATACCTTATATTTACAGGAAGAAAAGCTAGATAATATTTTATTTAGTTATTAAGTAAATATTCATAAGGGAAAAATCATGGAAAAATTAATAATGCTATCACTGCTAGCGATAATGTTCTGTAGTTTTAATTCTACGAGTCAAAAACAAGCCGCTTCTAATCCGTTTATGACTGATCGGTTTCCTACGGCGTTTGTCATTAATCAACATCCAACTACATTTGAAGCTTTAAACAAGGAGTATTCAATGCTTTTGCTAAGTGCTTGTGAGGAAGACATGAATAAAGCTTTTGGAACATGGAAAAGTTTATTGAATGAAATATCATTCTTTGCACTTGAAAATAATATTGATATTACTGGAGTGAAAATGTGGTTAAAGGTTTTTTGGTCTAAAGATGGTCAAGTCGAGCACATTGCATATGATCTTAGACCGGAATCAAAAAATATTGATAGAGATGAAATTACAGCCTTGTTAAAGGAATTTGTAAATTCATATAAAAAGACGCTTACTAGTAGTGCTTCTAAATTTTCACACTACGGAAGTGTTTCTTATCCTGCACGTGCAAAAGTAACAAGCCTTGATTCTAATTAGGATCTATAAATATAATTACAAATCAAAAAAGTGAAAATTAGATTATTCTAATTTTCGCTTTTTTGATTCTATTGTTACTTAAATCAACTGCCTCTCGTCTAGTGTATGCTATATTTTTAAGTAAAAAGTATATTTCTTCTAAAAAGCCTTCTATATTTTTCACCTGCTTTTGTCACGATTCGTATCAATTCGTTTTATGAAGAAGTATTTATTTGTCATATTTGTTTCATAATTTACATTTTATAATGTCACGTATGGAAATAAAAAACATATTTGTGTGCTGAAGTAGGTGAAATTCAATTAAAAGTCGTTTAAAAAGCTTGTCAATAAAAACTAAAATCTAAAAACGTGACAGTACAAAAAATAATTTAAAAGGAGTAGATGTGGCTAACAAAGACTTAGACTTAAAAATAGTTATTATTAATTTCCTAATGGTCACAATTCTGAATAATAGTGTCAAGAATATCGCTATCAAGCCTCTATATTACAACTATCAATCAATACAAAATAACAAATATGAAAACTAATATCTTTACAATCACCTGCATTCTAACTTTCCTTTTAGTAGGTTCTGAAGTTATGGCTAAAAGTGTTTTCGATGGTTTTGTTCTAACAAACGATAATGAAAAGATTGTTGGTAAAGTATATGTTATTAGTCCTACATTTAATGAGCTTAAAGTGAAGTTCATTAATGAAGCAGGAAAAAAGCAAACATTTAAAGCGAAAGAATTACAGAGCTATTCTTTTGAAGTGCCTAAGTATAATAAAGCAACAAAGAGTTACGGTACTGAAACGATTACTTATATTAGAAAAGTGGTAGAAGATGCTCCTGTAAGAATGGGAAGTAAGGATGTTTTAATCGAGCGTCAGGTTAATGGTGATATTCAAGTTTACAATCAATATATTGAACAAGATGCTAAAATTGGTGGTACAATCGGTCATTTCTTTTATGTAGAGAAATCAAATGGTTCTGTTGAATTTACTAAAGTCACTAAAAAGAATTACAAAAAAGTAATGAAAAGTGCAACAGTTGAATTTCCAGAGCTTTCTATTAAAGTAGGTACAAGTGGTTTTGGTTATAAGCACATCGTAAAAATTGCTAAATTATACAATAACCAAATGTCTAGAACACAGGATTTAGCGATGGTAAACTAAAAATAATAATAAATTAGGATTAGATAAATTAAGTAAATAAAATATAGAAAACGACAAGTTCTTTTTAGAACTTGTCGTTTTTTTATTTGTAACACGCACTGGTTTCAAATAATCATTACTTTTGTAGTATCAACCAACGTAATTAAAAATTATTATTAATGAAACCACCTAAGTTTTGCCCGACGTGTGCTAGTGAGTTAGAAAGTCGATTTTTGAAAGATAGAGATCGTTTAGTTTGCTCTGCCGATTGTGGTTATGTTCATTGGAACAACCCGACGCCTGTTATTGCAGCAATTGTTGAAGCTGGAAATGATGTAATTTTAGTTCGTAGTATTGGCTGGCCAGATGGTTGGTTTGGTTTAGTAACTGGTTTTTTGGAAGCTGGCGAAGACACTGTCGAAGGTGTGAAGCGTGAAGTAGTGGAAGAAACGGGTTTAGAGCCAATAGAAGTTAATTTTGTTGGAATTTATCCATTTTTTAGAATGAATCAAACGATTATTGCTTATCACGTTAAAGTAAAAGATGGCGATGTCAAGATTGATACTAGTGAACTAGAGGAATATAAACGTGTCCCGATTGATAAAGTAAAACCGTGGAACGCTGGAACAGGTTATGCGCTTAATGATTGGTTAAAATCGAAAGGAATTGAAGCAGAATTTGTTCGCTTTGGAAGTAATAAATAATGAACTTGTTTTAGAATGAGTTTTTAAACAAGTTCTATGAAAAGAAGGAGATAAACGTTTTAGAAATGTTTATCTCCTTCTTTATCTATTTAAATTTAAACCTTCAAAAAGGACATTTCCTATAATAACTATCATAGAAAGTCGAGAGAGTCAATAACTTAAAGAATTAATCGTTAAGTTCAGTAGACTAAATTTGCTTACAAATTGTCTGCTGTAATTATTAAGAAGCAATGCACTGCACCTCAACAGCCACAAAACGTTAAATATGAATGCTAATTTTTTAAATAAAATAAAGAATATCCAATTTCGGAAGCCTACTCGTCAAGAGTTGAAGGTTTGGTTACGAAAGAGTCCGAAGTATATTGGTATTGGTTCATTAGTTGGATTTGTTTTATTGACCATGTTGTATCAAGCCGTTCGGTTTGAAATGTTTGGAGAAGTGCCTGATATGAAAGAGCTTCAAAGCATTCAGCAACATGAAGCTTCTGAGGTTTATTCAGTAGATAAGGTGTTACTTGGTCGATATTTTACCACAAATCGGACAACCGTCGAATTTCGTGATATAAATCCAGTCATGCTTGATGCACTGGTTGCTGTCGAAGACAAGCGTTTTTATGAACATAATGGTATTGATTTTAAAAGTTACGCAAGAGTAATTATCAAAAGTATTTTGTTCCAAAATAAAAATACGGGCGGTGGAAGCACCATTACACAACAAGTAGCTAAAAACTTGTATAATCGTCAGCGTTACGGAAAATTGACCATGCCTGTCAATAAAATCCGTGAAATGATTATCGCACTTCGCCTTGAAAAAATATATTCTAAAGACGAAATTATAACCTTATACCTTAATACCGTTCCTTTTGGCGAAAATGTATTTGGACTTAAAATAGCTGCAAGGCGTTTTTTCAATACCACACCAAAGGATCTTACAACGGAACAAGCGGCTACTTTAGCAGGAATGCTACAAGCACCGAGTCGCTATAATCCACGAGCTAATCCAGCTAAGGCAGAATTTAGAAGGAATATTGTCTTAGGACAAATGGAAAAATATGGTTACCTCAAATCAACTCAGGTTAAAGAACTCAGTGATATTGTGATGAAAACCAATTATCAATTCGTTTCTCATAGCGATGGACTTGCGCCCTATTTCCGTTCTCACCTCAAAGGAGAACTTAAAAATATTTGTAAAGAACTCAAAAAACCTGACGGTTCTTCATATAATCTATACACCGACGGACTAAAAATTCATACAACCATCCATTCTAAATGGCAACGCTACGCAGAGGAAGCTGCCAACGAACATATGGCAAAACTCCAAAAGGAATTTGCGCAGCATTGGAAAAATAGAACACTTTGGAAAAAAAATGATAACGTCATTGTGAAAGCAATGAAAGGAAGTGAAAGGTATAAAAAACTCAAAAAATTTGGTTGGACTGAAAAAGAAATTGAACGTAATTTCAATGCACTTACTCAAATGGATGTTTTTACCTGGGAAGGCGTGCAAGAAACTCGAATGACGCCGATTGATTCCATTATACATTATCACTCGCTTTTGAATGTTGGTTTTCTAGCAACTGACCCGAAATCAGGTGAAATACGTGCTTGGGTTGGCGGAATCGATCATCATTTTTTACAATATGATCACGTCAAAGCAAAACGTCAAGCAGGTTCTGTTTTTAAGCCAATTGTATACACTGCGGCACTGCAAGTAGGTTATTCGCCTTGTAGCTACTTCCCGAACAATAAAATAACTTATACGGAATTTCAAAACTGGACACCAGGGAATGCCGATGGCAAATATGGCGGCTATTATTCACTCAAAGGCGGTTTAGCAAAGTCTGTAAATACTATTGCAGCTCAATTAATTCATCAAGTTGGCGTCGATGCGGTTAGTGATTTGGCGTATCGAATGGGTATTCAATCGGTGTTACCAAAAGGGCCAGCTATAGCGTTGGGTACAGCGGATTTGGATTTGATGGAATTGGCACAAGTCTATGGTACTTTTGCCAATAATGGTACAAAAACAGCATTACGTTATTTGATTAAAATTGAAGATAAAAATGGTAAAGTACTTTATACAGCACCAGAACCAGCTGCGCCAGAACAAGTAATTTCTCCAGCAATTGCTTATCAAATCAATACCATGATGCAAGAAGTTGTTGATTCGGGAACGGCTCGTTCTTTACGTTTCCGATATGGTTTCAAAGGAGATATTTGTGGAAAAACAGGCACTACTCAAAACCATGCGGATGGTCGTTTCATGGGTTTTACACCAAATTTAGTTGCTGGTGCTTGGGTTGGAGGCGTGAACAAAAAGGTTCGTTTTCGTAGCTTAGGTCTAGGAAATGGTGGACATATGGCATTGCCAATCTGGGCTGGTTTTTATAAACGACTACTGGCTGATCCATCTTACAAAAACTGGGATGCGGCTGTTTTTCCTCAAGAAGACTATTACGATGATTACAATTGTAAGAACTTTATAGTTGATGAATTAGAAATAGGAGCGGAGCAAAAGCCTTGGTTACGTAATATTGGTGAAAACCTAATAGATAGAATAGAAGATAAATTGAATGGTTTTGATAATGAAGGCGGAGAGTCTGCGCCTAATATTAATGAACATCCGCAGCGAGTTCGTAAGACGAAGCCACAGAAACCGAAAAAGAAATGGTTGGACAGACAGAAAGAAAAGTGGAAAAAGCGTAAAGAGCGATAAAATAGTAAAAACACACATTCCAAATAGCTGGAATGTGTGTTTTTCTATTTAGAATTGATTTATTCTTTTCTCAATAAAATCCAAGCTACAAAACCATATTTTATAAAAACCTCAACAATGTAAAAAATATTTATTCCAAAAAATAGATACGATAAAGGATCTACGTCTGTAACTTCTGAGGCACTATGGCTAATAAGCAAATCACTGATAAAGGAATAAATAATCGATAATACGGTACAAATAACATAAGCAATTATTAATCTTTTAATTGTTCTTTTAATATTAACCTCATTCTTATAATATTTTTCTTTAAATGA
>CAZMEH010000917.1:0-3856 GCA_964564885.1 uncultured Saprospiraceae bacterium
ACGAGGAATGGATTTGTTTTTTAGTGATAAAACGAACTGCTCTAACTGCCATGCTGATTTCAATTTTACAAATTACGCTTTTGAGAATAATGGTTTGTACGAAGAATATACTGACGAAGGTCGATTTCGACTAACGCAGAAGGAAGAAGATCGAGCACTTTTTAAAGTACCGACGCTTAGAAATATCGAATTAACCGCTCCGTATATGCACGATGGTTCATTGCTGACATTAGAAGAAATCGTTGAACATTACAATTCGGGTGGAAAAAACCATTCGCACAAAAGCGATTTGATACAGCCTTTGAACTTATCTAATCGAGAAAAAAACGACCTCATTGCATTTTTAAAATCATTAACGGACGAAGGTTTTACACAAAATCCGTTATTCAAAAAATAAATATGATGAAATATTTAAAATACCGTGCTACTAGAGCAAAAAAGGGCATTTATGATTTTATATTGAAAATCAGCTTGTACAAATTTACGTATTTCTCTGTTTTCTCTTCTCGGTTCTCTCTTCCTAAAATATACCGTATAAAATATTTAATGATACTTCTAACTACACTCCTCATAGGTTTCGCCTCCTGTGATAGCGAAGAAGAAATCATTCCAAAGGATGAAACACCTTATGAATTATCCTATGGTGATATGCCAGAACCAAATTTACCAAGCGATAACCCATTGACCGTACAAGGTGTTCAGCTTGGTAAAATGCTCTTTTATGATACCCAATTATCCAAAGATGGCACGCAAGCTTGTGCGAGTTGTCACCGTCAAGAAGATGGTTTTTCTGACAGAAGAAAATTTTCAATCGGTGTAGAAAACTTACCTGGAAATCGTCAAGCGATGTCCATTTTTAATCTGGCTTGGCATTCCAATGATTTTTTCTGGGACGGTAGATCAGATTTGTTGAGAGAACAATCCTTGAAACCGATTCAAGATCCTTTGGAAATGAACGAAACACTTGAAAACGTCATTGCCAAATTGAATAATGAACAAAAATATCGTGACCAATTTTCTCGTGCTTTTGGTTCTACTGAAATCACGTCCGAAAAAATGGCATTGGCCATGGAGCAGTTTATGATGAGTATTGTTTCTTATCAATCTAAATATGATGAATACTTAGCAGGCACAACTCAACTTACCGCTAGTGAAGAACGAGGAAGGGTTTTGTTTTTTGCAGAATACAACCCATTTTTTCCAGATCAATCAGGCGCAGATTGTGCGCATTGTCACAGTGGACGCAATTTTGAAAATGATGAGTATATGAATAATGGCTTGGATACAGATGCCAATATAATGGACATTGGAAGGCAAGAAGTAACGCAGGATCCAGATGATAAAGGCAAGTTCAAGGTGACTTCATTAAGGAATATTGAAATGACCCGACCGTATATGCACGATGGGCGTTTTCAAAGCTTAGAACAAGTTGTTGAGCATTACAATTCTGGCATTCAAACTTCGGCTACTGCTGACCCAACGGTAATGAATACGCAAAATACTGGTTTGCTTCTAAATACACAGGACAAACAAGATTTGGTTAGTTTCTTAAAAACGTTGACCGATGATACGTTTTTGAATAATGTAGAATATGCTTCTCCGTTTTAAAATACAAATGACAGAACTCCTAGGTTTTAGTAGTTCTGCCATTACCAGATATATTGACCTTTAAGGTGAAATTATTATCGAATTTTTCGCCTTAACCTACTTGAATTGAATTGGTTCATTAATCCAAAATAATTACTGGACACACGAAATAACAGCCGCAAGTCCAAATATTTAAAGTTTGTACAACACAAAATAACAGCCGCAGGACGGACTGTTATTCGGTTGCACAAACTTTAAATAAAAATAGTGTTCCTTTAATATGTATGAAAAACTTAAAAAACAGTAGTTTTGCGACTTTTAAGAAATAAAATTTATACTTCTAAATAGGTTTACTTTTTTAATACGATAATAGGTTTTTATAACCGTTTGATTATAAAACACCTGCAATCGTAAATCGTAAATCCTGTCTGCCGTCAGGCAGGCAAAAATCATCAATTGATTAGATGTTACAATTTGAAGAATACTTAACGGATTTTACCAACACAATCGACTTACTTGATTTTATTATCAATGCGATTGTGGCAGCTTTATTGGCGTTATCGTTGAAGGCATTTTATGTGCGCTTCGGCTTAACGATTGCCAATCGTGAAAAATTTGCAGCAACTTTTATTCCTTTAGCATTGGCGACAATGATTGTGATTACAGTCGTTCAAGCGTCTATTGCTTTGTCTTTGGGCTTGGTTGGTGCGTTGTCGATTGTGCGATTTCGTGCAGCGATTAAAGAGCCAGAGGAATTGACTTATCTCTTTTTAGCGATTGCTATTGGCTTAGTGACTGGTGCAAATAAACCGATTTTGGCGATGGTTGCCATCGGTATTGTAATCATATTATTATACCTCAACCACATTTTCCGTTCTAAACACGTTAGAGAGAAAGAGGCAATGTTTATCAATATTCAAACGAAGAATAAAGATATTCGAGCGATTACAAAACTGCTAGAAGATGTTTTGCCCTTTGTTCAATTGAAGCGAATGGATATGAAACCGAACGGTTTATTCATTTCTATTTTGACCAAAACAAGTACTGTAGAGGATTTAGCGCAATTGCAAGAACAATTTTTTGAAGTTGACCCAGAAGCGAAAATTTCTGTCGTTGAGCAACCGAATTTAATTTTATGATACTCAAAGCTTCACAAAGGAAGAAATTTTTCAAAAATTGGATGCTGCCGACCTTGCTTCTCGGTACGCTACTACTATTGGTTTTTTATAAATTCTCTTCTAACGCTTACCGAACCGTTGAGAATAGTGAATTTGTAAAAGAAACGTACACTTGTGGCGCTGAAACCGTTGATGAAAAGTCATTTATTGAAAATGATATGAAATTTGGCGGCGGACAAACGCAGTCAACCGAGCAGGCAAGAACAGGTAAGTTTTCTTCAAAATTAGATGGCGAAAATCAATATGGTATTAATTTGAAGTTGACAAATTTGGTCGCTGGTAGAACTTACAAGGCGCAAGTTTGGCAATTTACAAAAACGGATACCAAAGGTTTGATTGTGGCAAGTGCTGCAAATTCTGAGGATTATTATATTTCGTCGCAACGAACCGTTGAAACCGATAGTAGCTGGTGGGAAAAAATTGAATTGGTGTTCACTGTTCCTACTTCCAAAAAAGTCAGCGCTCTAAGTGTCTATTTATATACACAGGATCAAAGTGGCGAAGTTTATTTTGATGATTTCAAAGTGACTTCCATTCAGTCGATAGATGATTTTTCGCCAAACGACTTTCAAGCGAAGCGTTTTTATATGCAAATCGACAAAGCTGGTGAAGAAAGAATTGAAGCAATTAAGAAAGGCGCATTCAAAAAAGGTATTCTTCAAACCACTGAAGATAGTTGGATAAAGTCTAAAGTCACGACGAGCAGCGGCATTGAAAAAGCTAAAATTCGATTGAAAGGCGATTGGCTCGACCATCTTTTCCGTGGACAATCTTCTTTTAGGATTCAATTGAAATCAAAGAATAGTTGGCAAGGAATGCAGACTTTTTCGGTTCAAAGTCCTAGTACAAGGAGTTTTTTGAGGGAATGGGTGTATCATCAATTTTTGGAATATGCCGATGTTCTCACGCCTAGATATGATTTTATCAATTTTCATTACAACGAAAAAGAACCTTTAGTTTATGCCTTTGAAGAGCATTTCACAAAGAACTTGGTAGAAAATAAATTGCGTCGAGAAGGGCCGATCATTAAATTAACCGAAGATAGACTTTGGGAAGGTGTTGGACGAAGTTTGCAACAATCTCGAAGATTC
>CAZMEH010000918.1:0-2464 GCA_964564885.1 uncultured Saprospiraceae bacterium
AATGACAATATAACACCACCATGTTTCCCAATATGGCGTTTCAATATGAATATCAATAGATTTTGCTGGTCCAGTTGTCATGCCATTTCGGTCTGTTGCTTCCACTTGAAAAACATATACTCCAGGTTTAAGGTGATTGTAAACAACTGTATTACTAGTCGTTTCTAACCAATTTTCATCTACTCCATCTAATTTATATTTGTAAACAATCTTACTAGATCGCTTAAATGACGGCGCTATAAATTCAAATTGAAAACTATTTCTATCATATTTTTCACGGTATTCTACTTTAGTCTCTTTTGTATCTAAGCCATTTATTAAGACTTTACTAATGGTTACATTTAATGGAATATCCTGGCGGATCATTTGAGATTTATCAAATATAGTCAATCCTTGATTCGTGCCTAACATTACTTTATTGTCTTTTACATAAATCGACTTAATGTTATTAGAAGGCAAGCCATTGTATTTATCTATGAATTTGATTTCCTTCGTTTCAAGGTCTAAGGTAGAAAGACCTTGAGCGGTATTTATCCATAAATTATTTTGATTATCAATAAACAATGCGGTACAAGTATTACTGATTAGCCCGTTATCCATTGTAATTTGTTCTACCACTTTTTCATTCCTAAAAGCGAACAAACCTTCATTATTAGTTGCCACCCAAATGGTAGAATCTTTAGTAGCGACAATATCATTGACCCATAAATCAAAAAACGATTCACTAGAAATACGCAGCTTTTTATTCTCTTTATTATGATATAAATAAAGTCCGTCTACCGTTCCAGCCCAGACTTTACCATTATAAGCTTTATGAATCGCGTAGGTTCTTTTTCGAAGATCCGCATCTGTATAAGCTGACATCTTGCGATTCTCTTTGCTTCTGGCTATAAACACAGATTGATTACCTATATATAGAGAGTCTTTGGTTTCTACTATATCTTTTACAGCGCCAGATGAATAGTTTATTGCTTTCATCGTATTATTTAAAACATCGTACTTGTGTAATGTTTTATCTTTACTTCGTTTTACGTATAGCTTATTTTTGTCAAAGGCAGGTTTTACAAGGTTTATATTAAAGTTCAGCGATTTAATCTGTTTTAACTGATGATTACTTTCTTCATAAATATTTCCTTGTTTTGAAAACAACAAATTTGTACTTTCATTGATAGGTTCAATTCGTAAAATCCAATCTTCATTCAACACAGAATTAACCTCATTGTACGAAATGACTTGATAGTTAGGCATGTAATATAAGCCCTTTCCATTTGTAGCTAACCAATAACCACCTTCTTTATCTTCTATTATCTCATTAATCTGTAAACCTTTAATAATTGGTTTACCATTATTGATTGGCTTCAAATCTTTAGTATAAGCATAAATAGCGTTAGGTGTTCTAATCCACCAATTTCCTGTTCTATCAATGTTAATTCCAGCTATTTTCTGAGAAATATCCTTAGAAAATTGTTCCATGATAGGATGATCCTCCATGAGCAGACGATCTTTATCTAAAGTGATTTTTCCTACTGTATTATTAAAATTATAAGAACAAAGTGTATTTTTTCTATCTAAGAAAAAGTAGGTCGTGTGATCTTGATAAGTTTTCTTATTGTAAAATTCATAGAGAAACGACTTGTCACCTATTCCAAAAAAATGAAGCTTACGAAGAATGAATGTCTTTTCTTTATGCAAATCCTTTAATTGATCAAAGAATTGATACAACTCGACTTCTTCCGATATCCTAGCTTGAAAATAACAGCTATCACCATCATTACATTTAATTATCCGCTGTTCCCAATGATTATTTGTGCCTACCCAAATATTCCCTTTATCATCTCCAATTACTTTACTCGTTGTATATTCTTCTAATAGATTTTGAATGGATTCATATAACACCAATTTATCATTTTGGATACGGAAAAGCTGCCCAGAAATATTCCAGCACCAAGTAACGTTAGTTGGCGAAACATACACACCAATAAATTCTTGGTCTTTAGCTGCTCCATTTGGGTAAATCTTAAATTCCTGTCCATCGTATCGACAAAAACCATTATCTGTACCTATCCAAAGAAAACCGTTTGTATCTTGAACCATTTCATAAATCACCTTACTAGGTAGGCCATTTTCATCCGTGAAGCGACGCAGATTAGGCTGCTGCCCAACAGCAACTAATACATTTAGGACAGTTAATAGGATTATGACAAATATTGATTTCATTTTAACTAAAAGATAAATAGTTTTGATTCATTTTTATTTTCGCTCTAAATATACAAAAAAAGAGAGATTTTGAAATGTATAAACTTAAGTTGTTAAAAAACCGTCTTATTGAGCTAATTTAAATGTTAGAAGAGCGCACAGAGGACAGAGACAAAAGTAAAAATTTCTACTTCATTGATTTTTAATGAACAAATGGTTTTCTAGTTATTTTTGTGTTTGTGGAAAATAATTTGTGTAAAAAATTACG
>CAZMEH010000919.1:0-7735 GCA_964564885.1 uncultured Saprospiraceae bacterium
TTTTAGCTGGAAAAAGAAGATGCTAACTCTTTGCGTAACATGAGTTATTTAACGATTCTGCTATTCAAATTCACCATTCTGAGTTTTTCAAATAATCATTTACAAACATTCGTAATTCAAGAATACAATGCGTTATTTCCTTAGTTTAATCATTCTACTTCTTAGTTTATCTATTTGTCAAGCACAAAATGAAGCGCTTGTAATCAAAGACATTCAGGTCATTGGCAACAAGAAAACGAAGACAAATATCGTTTTACGTGAATTAGATTTTCGCATTGGAGATACCATTGATTTTAGACTTTTCAGTGAAATAGTTGAGCTAAATCAACTATTGCTGATTAATACGAATTTATTCAATAAGGCCGATTTTGTAGCTACTTACCCAACGGATGATGAGATTGTTTTCACCATAACGGTAGTGGAAGATTGGTATATTTTCCCATTGATTGGTGTCGATTTGGCTGACCGAAATTTCAATGTTTGGTGGGTCGAACAAAATCATGCGCTCAATCGCTTGGATATTGGATTGCATTTAATTCATAATAATTTCACTGGTCGAAAGGATTACGGTCGACTCGTTACTGAGTTTGGTTATACGCAACGATTACAGTTTGAATATCGCCGACCGTATATCAATGAAGCACAAACAATCGGTTTTTACGCTAATGCTTATGTCGGCAGAAATCGAGAAATTGGCTATCAAGTAGTTGATGATACCTTGCGATTTAAGCGACTAGACGATGAATTTGCAATGCAACGAGGCATTGGCGAAGTCGAATTTCAATATCGTCCTGCACTTTGGGCAAAGCATAAAGTAAGGTTGTCTTATAATGATTACTCGGTTTCCGATAGCATTACGGCACTCAATCCCGACTTCTTTTTGAATGGTGCGCAGCGACAGCAATTTTTCACTTTAAACTATAATTTCTTATATGACCGTCGAGATTTGAAGCGATATCCGTTGAATGGTTACTTTGTTCAAGTCGATGTTTTAAAAGAAGGATTAGGCATTTTTGACCAAATTAATTCGCTGTATCTAAGTGCCGCATATGGGAAATATTGGCAAGCGAAGAAATGGTCGTGGAGTTTAGATTTAAAAGCACGGAAAGGATTAATTCAAGACAAACAACCTTATTATAATTCTAGGGCATTGGGTTATGAAAATGATTTTATTCGAGGTTATGAATATTTTGTCATTGATGGTCAAGATTATGCTTACGCTAAAGGAATGATGCGTTATGAGCTTTTCAATAGAACTTTTCAACTTGGAAAATGGATGCCGATTAAAGCATTCAAAGAATTACCTTTCAAAATTTATTCAAAAATTTACACCGAACACGGTTACGTAAATGCACCATTTTACAGCGAAGGAAACTCACTTAATAATAGTTATTTGAGAAGTGCGGGTACTGGAATTGACTTTGTTTTGTACCACGATTTTGTTTTTCGATATGAATATAGTGTCAATCACTTAGGTCAGAAAGGTTTATATTTACACTTTGATTTTATCTTCTAATATTTTCACCAAAGCTAGACCTTATAGATTTTGAAACAGATAAGGTCTGAATCGGTAAAAATTAGAACAATTCCTCATTATGCGCTTTGCTATTTACAGTCGATTAATTAAGGATAAAGATATTCCTGCGGCACAAGAACTATTCGATGTGATTAGTGCGTTGGGTATAGAAACAGCTGTTTATCAGCAATATATCGAACAACTGAAAGGTAAAGTAGAATTACCGAGTAATATCACTACTTTCTCCAGCCATGAAGAACTCAAAAAAGTAGGCGCAGATGTAATGATAACGATGGGCGGTGATGGAACTATTCTCGATACGCCGTTGCTGATTCGTGAAATGGATATTCCCGTTGCTGGTGTCAATTTAGGTCGATTAGGTTTCTTATCCAATATTGAAAAAGAAAAAATTACCAGTGTTGTAGAGGAAATTTCAAAAGGTGCATTCAAGGTTGAAGAACGTTCTTTACTACAAGTAGAATCCAATATTCCGATTTTTAAAGGTCAAAATTTTGCGTTGAATGATTGTACATTCTTGAAGCGAGATACTTCTTCGATGATTATTGTGCATACTTATATCAATGGCGAATATCTAAATTCTTACTGGGCAGATGGCGTTATTATCGCAACTCCGACTGGTTCAACGGGCTATTCTTTGAGTTGTGGCGGTCCAATTATTTTACCAAATTCTAATAACTTTATTATTACAGCTGTTGCACCGCATAATTTGACGGTTCGACCAATTGTGATTTCTGATGATTCCGTGATTTCTTTTCAAATAGAAGGTCGAGCAGAAAACTTTCTTTGTACGCTTGATTCTCGTTTTGAAACCATCACTTCAAAACATCGAATAGCGGTTAGAAAAGCAGATTTTAAATTCAAACTCATCAAATTAGGCAACGATAATTTTCTATCAACTATTCGTAATAAACTCTCTTGGGGCAGTGATGTTCGAAATTGATTTACCTACAAATAAAAAGTTGAACACGGAAACACAAAAACACGGAGAAGATGTTAAAAACGAACAGGTTAACTCTGTGTCTTTGTGTCTCCGTGTTCAACTTTTTACTTACATAGTTTATAAATCAAAAAGTAATATTCAAACCGAAAACCGCACTAATTCCTAAATCATCTGCAAAATAACGTTGACGATTTAAGTAATCACGGTATTCAACATTCAATAAATTATCCACCTTTACAAATAGATTGAGCCTGTTTTTTTTGAATTGCCTTTGCGTAGCAATTTTCAAACCGATGAGATTATAAGCCGCAGGAGGCGCAGCAAAATCTTGTTCAGCAGTCAAGTTTTTTTGTTCAAAAACGTATTGATTATTGATTTCAAATTCGATGTTTTCAAACTTTCCGAGATGTGGAATTTGATATTTTAAAACCGCTAAAAGATTATTCGCAGGCATAAAAATTAGCGGCAAATCATTTTCTAAATCCCATCCTTTGAGGTAACTATATTTGATATTCGCACTAAAATGTTCAGAAACATTATAAATCATTGACCAATCCAAACCGTAAATTTGTGCATTCGTTTGTTCATATTTGAAAAGAGGAAATGCACCACGAATCGTTAATCTAAACTCATCTTGCGGTTGCAAATAGATGTAATCATTGATGTTTTGATAATAAAATAAAGCTTCAAAAAACAACGTTTCTTCCAATCTACCTTCAATTCCTAAAGTCGTTTTAATAGATTTTTCAATACCTAAGTTTGGGTCGCCTTCTTCGATTCCGCTCACGCCTTGATGCAAACCATTACTATATAATTCATTAACAGCAGGATTTCGAGTAGCAAAACCAATATTATAAGACAACTTCAAATGTTCCAATAATCGGTAGTCAATTCCGCTCGATGCGCTGAAATTATGAAAACCATTATTGTATCGAACGACTTCAACAGGAATCGTCCGTGAAAGCGTCGCAACTCGTTGACTATTGTAATCATACCTTCCGCCCAATTCTAAAAATGCTTTGGAAAACTGTTTCGTGAGAATAGCAAAAGCACCTGTTTTGTATTCATTATAATCTGGAATAAGTGGCAAAACACCTGTTTCTGGATTGTTTGTATTTTGAATAGCGTTAAACTGCGCACCAGTTTTGAGCAACGTATTATTTGATATATACATTTTATATTTAGCTTCTGCAAAATGCGAAAACTGACTCAAGTGCAATGCAGGAATATCACTTCTATCGCCTCTTCTAATGTCAAACTCCTTTCGGATATTCCATTGACTAGCAGCCGTCAATTCTAGTGAAGCATTATTATGAAAGGTTCTTTTTGTGTGTAATTTTAGTAAATGATGATTAACTTCCTGTCGAGGTGCGTTGATTTCATAAGAAAATTCTTCTTCCGTAAAAAACGGTTCTTCTCTATTCAATGCCGTTTCTAAATCCGTCAAATTGCCAATATGCGAACCTCGCAAAACGCCCAACGAAGCATTAAACGAACTTAAATACAAATCGCTGTACCAATCATCTTTGATAACTTTTTCCAGTTGCAAAGCAATATTTGCTTCTTGATTTCCTGTATTTGTAAGGAAATAGTTTGGCGTATTTTTATCACCGCTTTTCTTCAATGTTCCCGTTACACTCCAATCTATCGCTTCCCGATGTTCTTGCAATTGCAGATTTACACCATGTCCCAAACCATTCGTTTCAAAGAAATAACTGCCTTTACCATGCAAATGCGGGTCTTTTTTGATGCGTCTAGGTTTTACCAAAATCACACTTCCCAATGAACTGCCTTGATATTCTAATGCGCCAACGCCCTTAATCACTTCTAATTGATTCGCTGCCAACGGATCAATTTCTGGACTATGGTCATTGCCCCATTGCTGTCCGCTTTGCGCAACTCCATTATTCAAAATCGTCAACCGATTGCCGTACAAACCATGAACAATGGGTTTTGCAATCCCACTTCCATTTTTCAAAGTGCTAACGCCATTGATGCTTTCTAATAGATTAGAAAGGTTTTGGTTTGCATTTTCTGAAATGGTTTTTTCGTTGATGGATTGCGCTTCCTGCGAAGAAGTTTGCGCTTTAGTAGCAGAAACCACCACGTTTTCAAACGTATGTTCGTGATGATCTAACTTAAAAATAAGCGAAGACTGGTTTTCATCAATCGTCATAAAGTTGCGCAGAGATTGACAACCAATATGACTAATATTTAAATGGTACTCACCGAAGCAAATACCATTTATTTGAAAAAACCCAGTACTATCGCTAACTGCCGTTTGCTGATTTTCCTCTAAAACGATATTCGCATACGAAATAGGCGTATTAGTATTTGCGTCAAAAATATGACCGCTAAGTGAAAGCGAGCAAGTTTGAGCCATTATCCAAATAGGAAAACCAAAAAACACTAGAAAACTACAACTAATTTTATTGAACATCTACGTTAAAAATTACCTCAATATCCGTTTCTCCTCCTGCATTAGTGATGTCGCCGCCGACTACACCTGTTGCTGATTTGTTCGGTTGATGTCTTAATGAAATAGTGATTGTTCCGTTTTCTGTGGTTGTAGTAGTTAAAGTCGTATTGATGCCAATAGGTTGATTATTTGCATCTAGGTCGTCATAATCAATAGAAGTTCCATCAAGATTAGTTGCAAAGAAAAACTGATGTTCTTCTGCCTCTTCTTGTACTTCTACGGTAATATCTTCCGCTGGTGTTTCGGTTTCGTTCAATAAAACGAGCGTTCCCGTGTAAGTTGTATTTTCCATTAAAATACCGCTTGTAACCGTCGGATCATTTCCGCCATCTCCGTCTAAGTCTTGAAAGGTCAACGTCACCACATCTCCGCCACCGCTAGGCGTCAAAGTATAAGTTAAAGTGGTAATGATTTCTTCTCCATTTATCAATGCTGGTTCTTCTGGATCGCAAGCTGGAAATAGGACAACTGATAGTATTAATACAAATAGTAATTGATTAAAAGACTTCATTTGTTATTAAAATTAAATTAGATAATTAATAGAATTCACAAATGTAACTAATCAAATGCAACAATGTTGCATTTAAGAAATAATTTTTTAAAAAAAATAAAAGGCGTTTGCTCAATTGAGCAAACGCCTTTTAAAAAATAAGCAAACAAAATAAAATAATGTTTTTAGCTTTTCGGGAAAAATTTATCAACAAATACAACCCTTCAAATACTATCTCATTCCTAAAACAACCTCTTCACCGTTATTAGACATCCATGCGTTGTAAGTAGAAACGATTTGAGAAACATATTTGAAACCATAACCTTTTGTTCCAACTTTTGCACTCAACTCAGGATATTCAGCAACCATACCTTTCAAAACTACTTTGTAGTTAGATTTTTTCACTTCTACTAAATCGTTATTTTCTTTTTGAACGTAGATAACATGAGTAATAGGATTTTTTATATCATTGTTCGTTTCTACAAAGTGATTGTACATGTTAACAGCACCAGTAATTTGACGCTCAATCAATACGTTTGTTGGGCCAAAAGCGATTGGAGAACGCTCCACATTCTGACGAACATAAACGATTGTTTTTATATCGTGAGCTCTTGTTTTGTTATTCCACTTTTCTACTTGAAAAGCATATTCTTTAACTTCCTTTGCTTTGTAAGTTACTTTCTCACCAGCAGTTGAAGTGAATTTTACTTTAACCTCATTTAATGTTGGACTTAACATTTGAATTGTTCCTTCTACTTTTTCGTCATTATTTAAAACAACATAACCTTGGTAAGACTTTGCAGCAGATGCAGAGATTGTGAAGATGATTGAAAGTACTAAGGTTGTTATTATTGATTTCATAATGTTTGAATTAGTATTTGAATATTTGTTTTTGTTGATAGTACAAATAAGCACTGTTTCTACAGTGCTTCCTAACTACATCTTAGTCGATTTGTGACATTAATAATGATAATTATTTAACTGTAATGGTTTGTTGTCAGTAGAAGTGGCATTAAAAGTTAAACAATAAATACTTGTTTAATTCATATGAAAAAAATAAAATATTTAAAAAAACCCACGCTAAAGCTAAGAAAAATCAAAAATGATCGTTTTTAGACGGTATTTTTTGGGAAGTTTTAAATTAGACATTGATTTAAAGTCAAGCGAGCTAAACCAAATATCAACACGAACGTTACAGGTCTACAATTAAATTACTTTTGCAACCAAATTTCAATTATCTAAAAAAAAGATGAATGTCCTCGTTGAATAATTCAAAGGTTTTAGTACCATTAGCGTTCTTTGCGGTTTATGTCGTTTGGGGCAGCACCTATTTATTTGTCGCTTATGCCGTCGAAGAAATTCCACCATTTTTGCTTTCTGGCATTCGCTATATCGCAGCAGCTGGTATCTTATTAGGTATTGTTGCAGTGTTCAAGCAGTTCAAAGGCATTACTTCAACACAAGTCAAAAACTCACTTTTTGCAGGTATCATGTTATTAGGGATTGGTTCTGGCGGCGTAGCTTGGTCATTACAGCGATTAGATTCTGGCTTTACGGCTTTACTAATTGCAACACAGCCATTAGTTACCTTATTAATGATGTGGGCTTTTAATAAAGAAAAACCAGAAAACGCTTCCTTCTTTGGTGTTTTCTTAGGATTGATTGGTGCATATTTACTATTGAGTCAAGATACCATCTTAGCTACGACCGATCAATGGATGGCGGTTTTAGTCATCTTTGTCTGTTTATTCGTTTGGGCTTATGCGACGATTTTTATTAATAAAGGCGATATGCCAAAGGCTTTTATGGCGAATACAGGTATTCAACTTATCTCTGGCGGATTATTCGCATTTGTATTTAGTTACGTTGTGTTGCAAGAAGAAACCGTAATTTGGAGCGAAGTGAGTCAATTCGGTTGGGTTTCATTATTAATTCTAATCGTCTTAGGCGGCGCAGTTGTTTTTGTGGCATTCAATTACTTATTGAAGCAGACATCACCAGAAAAAGTAGCGACAACTACTTACGTTAATCCCATCATTGCGCTTGCATTAGGTTGGTGGTTTCGAGATGAACTGGTTACAACTCAGTCGGTCGTTGCTGCAACGGTAATGTTGACGGGCGTTATTTTTATTAATTTTGAATGGGAGAGGATAAAGGGCTTTTTTAAAAAATCCCTTAAGGAAGGCTAAAATAAAAAAAGCCACAATCATTAGATTATGGCTTTTCTAATTTACAATTGTCATTGATGACAATGGTTTTATATGAAATTAAAAATCTATCAATTCTTCT
>CAZMEH010000920.1:0-6404 GCA_964564885.1 uncultured Saprospiraceae bacterium
TTTTAAAAAACACCTATTACTACACGTATTTTATTGAAAAAGAACAATTATCACATTTATTTTTTAATAATTTATACTAGTTTAAATTCTTAATACACTGATTATCAAACAATTACAATACAAACAGTACTATGGTACGGTTCTTGTCATCTAGTATATAACACAAACAAGCCAATTTTTAATATTTTCCTAATAAAGATCTTCTGAAATGTCAAATAGTAAAAAAATAATATTTACTTTATTCTTCCTAGTTATTGTTACTGCCTCTCAAGCACAAAACAAAAACTTTGACTGGGGCGTAGGTATTCACGGTAGTTTATACAGCTATTCGGCAATGGTAGAAAGTGAAATTTCTAGTCCATACCAATACAACAGAGGTCTTCAACTTTCAGTTTCTCGTTATTTAAGTAATAATTTTGATGCAGAGTTTAATGCTGGTAGAACAACTACTAGATATTATACAGGTATGTTCAACGGCGAAACTACTTACGAATCAACTAAATTATACGATGGTGCAGTTTCTGTAAAATATAAACTAGACAACGGTTATATCATCAAACATGAAGACTATGTAGTCTCTCCTTTCTTGAAAGCTGGTATTGGGACAAACTATGTTGGATACATGGGCAAAATGGATGTGACTGTTCCTGCTGGTTTCGGTATCACATTCGGAATGGGTAAATATATCTCTTGTGTGTACGAATCTAGTTTTCGTTACAACTTAATTGCTGGCAATACATATGCTACACATTCTTTCGGTCTTAAGGCAAACCTTGGTAGAGCATCAAAAACTCGCCTCACTGCTACACGTATTAGAGAACGTGAAAGAAAATTAGTTCGTATTGAAAAGAAAAAAGCAAATTCTGAGAAAGTAAAATTAGCTAGAGCATTAAAAAGAGAAGAAGAGAGAGCAAGTAAGGAAGAAGTTATTATGACAAGTTTAGCTGATGAAGTATCAGTTGAAGAGGCATTACCAAAACCAATTATTAATGAAGTAATAGTAGAAGAAAAACCTGTAGAAACTATAATCGAAGAAGAAGAAATGGATGAAACATTTTCTGCTCCTATACCAATTATGGATACAAAAAAATCCATTGAAGAGGAAGTAGAAGTAAAACCTACTCCTGCGAAACCAGTAATCGAAGAAGAACCAGTAAAAGTAAACGATGACTATTGTTTATCAAGTGCTGCTACTTTAACAGGTTTTGGTGAAAATGTTTCGTTTGATGTGAATAGTTATAATATTAGAAGTCGCATGCATAGTTCATTAGCTGAAATTATAACGACAATTCAAAGATGTGAGGGAACTAATTTCACCGTTATCGCTCATACAGATAGTGATGGTGATGTAGCTTCTAATAATAAATTGGCTAAAAAGCGTGCCGAGTCTATAAAAAAATATTTAATTAGCAAAGGGATTGAAGCTTCTCGTTTGACTACTTTAGCTTACGGTGAATACATGGCGGAAGGCGAATCATCATCATCAAATAAAGCAGCAAACAGACGTATTTCATTCAAAGTGAATCGTACATCATTCTAATATTTCATTACTCTGTACTTTTTTTAAAAAAATACAGAAAATAAAAAGTGCTTGTATCATTAATGATACAAGCATTTTTTATTTTAAGCAACTTTTTTATAATCCAGAGAACTTCATGATGAATTGTCTATTTTTGTACAAAAAATAAGAATATGCGACTAGAATATATTTTTAATATTTTTATACTCTCTCTTCTTTTCATTAGCTCTTCCAATTCACTATTTGCTCAAAAAGAAACTACTGAAACAGTCTATGTTGCAGCAGAATATGATACAACCTACGAAGAAATTAAAATAAAAGATGCTTATTATCAATTAATCAATCATCCTGCTCTTTTAGACACGGTTATGATTGGAGTTAAACTAAAGGAGAAGTCTCGTGTTTTAAAAGAAAATTGGAAAACCACTTATTCATTTACAAAAAAATCGAATACAGATTCTATTGCAGGTAAATGGGTTGGCGTTAAAGAGAAAGGCTGTACTTCTCCTAATCCAGAAGATTGTAAATATCAAATTTGGGTTCCAGAATCTCCTGAATATGACCTAAAGACGATGACTAATTATATTGGTGCGACATGGGATGAGGAAAATGAACTGCCTGAAACTATGGTTTATATTCCTAGAATAATAGAAATTAAAGCAGCACGAGTGGAACGAATTTATATTCCTGCAAAATATGAATCTATTGAAAAGTATGTATTACGAAAAAGAGCAAAGATCATAATAAGACCTAAAGATGAGTAATTGACTGTATCTAAGTAGTAGTAGGCAGACATATAAAATACTATAAAACAGTGCTTTAATCTAAAACTATCAACGTATTTAGCTTTTCTGTGTCTTTAAATAGCTTTAGATTAACTTTATTTTTTTCGAATGAAAACATATTACAAAAAATATATTTTCATTAAATACTAGTTATCGACTAACAATTAAAAGTTAATCACTAAAAAGTGCTAAAATTTAGGCTGACTGAAAGCCTTTGAAATATCAAATTAATATTTGTTTCTTTGGTCTGTAAAAGTCTTTGAAATATAATACTATTACAAGTTCGATAATAAATTTATTCATCAACTGAGCCTATTTTATTAACAAATAGCAAAAGCCAAATAGTTGCAATCTAAAACCGTAAGTACACTTAAGTGGTTGGCAGTATTTAAGTAGCAGTAGGCAGGGATACAAAATGCTGTAAAATAATACTTTAAGCTAAAATTATTATCAAAATATCTACCTTAACCTACTTAAGTGAAGTAATATCAAATATTCAATAGATAAGATAATAGTTTAGCTTCCAATACTAAAAACAAAACACTTTCAAATACAAAAGCTAAAATCAATGAAACAAAATACTTTCTATCTATCTGTAATAATAGTAATGTTCTCTTTTAGTTTGTTTGCGCAAAAACCGCCTTCAGACACAGAAGATGAGCCTCCTCAGCCAACCGTAGGCGTTTGCTTTGCAAAGTCTGTCACATCAGATAAGTTTAAGATCATGGAAGAACAGCTTCTTGTTGCACCTCCGGAAACCAAAGAGGAATTTGTCGCTGCTATTTATGACACGATTAAGCGACAAATTTTAATTCGTCAAGGATATAATAGAATTGTGACGCACGAAGCAAAATTCGACACTAGTTATATTACAATTAGTACCAAGGATAAGTCTAGAGTCATTCAAGAAAAATACAAAACCATTTTCGAGGTAGAAAAAAAACCGATGCCAAAAGGAGAAAACGTAGGCGGAAAATGGGTAAAAACAAAAATTCCTAACTGTAGTTCTCCAAACCCAAAAGATTGCGAAACCATGCGATGGGTAGAAACTCGTCAGGAGTTTGATATTAGTCAAAAAAAGGTTTTTGTAAATGCTGAATGGGCAGATACCATGGAGCAAGGACAAACCAAAGAATTACTGCAAATCAAACAAGTAAAACCTGCTCGTATTGAGCGTATTTTTGTTCCTGCGAAATATGAATACCTTAATAAAGTTGTTTTAAAACGTCATGCTAGAAGGGTTTTGGTAGAAGTTCCAGCAAAGTATAAGACGGTTAAGATGAAAAAAATAGTCGAAAAAGGTGGTAAAAAAGTTTGGGTAGAGGTGCTTTGTCCTGAGTCATTAAACGAAATAGTGGTTAGTCAAGTACAACTGGCTCTTAAAGGTAGAAAAATGTACAATGGCGATATTAGCGGAAGAATGGATACTCCAACTCAACAGGCGTTAGAAAAATTTCAAAAAGAAATTTCTCTTCCAGTCGGTAGACTCGACCGCCAAACTATTGAAGCACTCGGTTTTAACTACGTCATATTTAGTAAGCCATTGGATTATGATAATGATTAGATAAACCTTCTAATAAAATCCAATAAAAACAAATGACCTGATGGCTTTTAGCTATCAGGTCATTCGATTTTATCAGATTACCTTTTATTTTTGTAGAATGTTTAACACTTTCATAAGCCGCTTTATATACAAATTCATTGTTTCTTTGTAAGATAAAAATAGAACAATAAAGCAATGAATCAACAAAAAATTAATAGTTTGAACAAGAACATTCAATATATATTACTTCTACTAGGAATGGTGACCATCGTCGTTCCTCAATTGTTTTTAGCAACAGGCTGCGCAAAAATTATATCTCCAACAGGCGGTGCAAAAGATACTATTGCTCCAAGGATTGTCTTAGCCGAGTCTACTCCAAACAATCAAACCAACTTTAAAGCCAATAAAATAGAACTAACTTTTAACGAATGGGTGCAACTCAATAAGCCTACGCAAGAGGTTATTATTTCTCCACCATTGCAAAACAATCTCAAGATTGAACTCAAAGGAAAAACAGTCACAATTGATTTGAGCGAAGAAATATTGAGAGAAAACGCTACCTATACCTTTAATTTTGGTAAAGCTATTCAAGATTATACCGAGCGAAATTCGCCAAAAGATATGAGATTCATCTTCTCAACAGGTGATTACATTGACTCTTTAGTCATTACTGGAAATGTCATTGACAATACAACAAATAAACCTGCGGAAGATATTTTAGTGATGTTGTATGATAATCTGAATGATACGGTTGTAAAAACAGAAAAGCCTTTTTACTTTGCTAGAACGGATAAGAAAGGTAATTATAAAATTAGAAATGTGCGTAGCGATACATTTAAAATATTCGCTCTAATTGATGAGAATTTCAATTATCTATATGATATAGAAACCGAAAAAATTGGATTTGTTTTTGAAAATATAATACTCGATGGCAATGACAGTATCGTTCCAAATATTCAGCTAGAAATATTTCAACCAAATCCGACACTGCGTAGAACAACTAATCAAACCAAAGAATATGGTCATTTGAGATTTGCTTACAATCAAATCATTTATGATAGTTTAACCGTAACTGCTGATCCTCCTTTTGTAGCTGATTATGTAGAACAAATAAAAGATACGATTCATTTTTGGTACACAGATACTACTTCACAACGCCAGTTTTACATCACAGATAATCAATCTTACTTTGATACAGTCAATATTAATTTCCCGTCAGATGAGTCATTTTTTAAAATAAATAAACGCACTGTTTTAAAAAACCCAAGTCAAGCGCAAGCTAAAAGAGCCATTAAACACAACCCAAATAATCCAATAGAGTTAATTTTTCGATATCCATTCTATGATATTGACACTTCAAAATTCATCTTACTCGAAGACACTTTAAACACCAAGGTCAAACCTTATTTTTTGCGATTTGGAAATTCCATGAAAAACTTAGCTGTACACTATGATTGGAAACCGTCTACTCCTTATGAATTGACCTTGCTTCCAGGCGCAATCCGTGATATTTTTGAATTAGATAACGATACGATTGTCTTAAAATACAAGGTAGATGCTATTGAAAATTATGGAAATATTGAAATTACTATCAATGGTTTAAGTACAGATAGTAGCTATATTATAGAATTATTAAATGCAAAAGACGAACCGGTTGAAACGTTTAACATTTCAAAAAAATCTACGGCTAAACAAATTTATAAAGCTGTTCCAACAGGCAATTATAAATTGAAATTAGTTTTTGATACAAATAAAAATGGACGTTGGGACACCGGTGAATATCCGATTCGTCAGCCCGAAAAAATCACTGTCGGTAAAAGTGAAGAACTCCGCCCGAACTGGGATTTGGAATTAATTTTGGATTTATCGAAGACTAAATAGTTTAAAAATTTTGAAAATTTTCTTCTAATAATTATTTAGTTTTAAGCTCAAATATATTTTTAAAAATCTAAAACTAAATAATGAAACACATTATTAGATTACTAATGCCCGCAGCATTTATATTGTTACTTTCTACTTTAAGCTTTGCCCAATCTCCAAACAGCTCCTACGTTATTGAGTCTAATGATTGGTTAAGTAAGATTGCAAAAACAGCTTATGGCGATGCTACTTTATATACCAAAATCATAGATGGAACGAATCAAAAAGCAGCAAACGACAATAGTTTTCAAAAAATAAATAGTGCCGGCAAACTAACTGTTGGGCAAAAAGTCTGGATTCCTAGCGCCGTTACTTCAAACACAACAGCGACTACAACTACAACGTCTCCGACCTCAACTTCTACAACTACTTCCAAGAACACGGAAGGTATCCCAGAAACAAATTGTGATATTCGACTTTGGTACAATTATCAAGTAGTAGCTATTGGTAAAATCAACGAAAGATGGGAACAGGCTGGTGTTCCTTTGAAAAAAAGAGCCGAAGACGCTTTTGAAATAAGACATCACGCAAGGATAAACGCTCGTTTCATGATGCAAGACAAAAGTCAAGTAAAAGGACTTCAAGATCGGGATCAGAAAAAATATGGTAATCCTGATGGCCCTACTTTCGATTATTT
>CAZMEH010000921.1:0-5080 GCA_964564885.1 uncultured Saprospiraceae bacterium
ATGCAATTGCGCCGGTTATAAATATTATTGTTAATAAGTGTTTCATTATTTTAATTTAAGCATTAACGGGTAATTAAAGGTATTAACGGGCATCTTCGTTCGCACTAATACTTTGCAACTAGCACTTGTGCAAACGGGCAAGATACCCGTTAATACTTTAACTATGTTCTTTCAATCTTTTCTGTTCTCTGTAAGCGGGTTCGACTTCTTCTGCGCTTTTCCAAATACCAGTTCTCAAGAAGCCAACGCCTCTTCTGACATCATTCAAAATCATCAAATAAGCAGGGAAACAAACCAAAATGAACGCTGTACCGAACATCACACCATACGCCATCGAAATCGCTAATGGTTTCAAAAATGCCGCTTGGAAACTTTGCTCCAAAATGATTGGATACAAACCAACAACCGTTGTGATAGAAGTCAATAAAATCGCTCTAAATCTCGCTCGACCAGCTTCGTAAACCGCTTTTTTGAAATTGTAACCATCTTGAATCAGCAAATTAAACTTATTCAAAAGGATAACTGTATCATTGACAATAACACCGATCAAGGCTAAAATACCAAAAATACTCAGCATGGAAACGGGAACAATCGTATCGCCTTGTAAATAATCTTCGATACCGTGACCCAAAAATGCACAGAAAATACCAATTACAATCATTGGCAACATCAAAAATGCTTGCGAAGCGGAACGGAAAACCAATGCAACAATGATTAGCATTCCAAATAAAGCCAAGATAAACATCGGTAAAACATTGTCTCTCAATAGTGCCGTTTCCTCTGCTTGACCGCCTTGACGCAAGGTCACCGATGGATATTTTGCAAATAAAGCAGGCATAATACTATCTTCAATATAAGTAAGTTCATCAGGAATCGAAACACCTTCATTGACCACATCTGCATCAACGGAAATCTCTCGACCACCGTCTAAGTGATTGATACTCACAATACTTCTGCCAATATCATAAGTCACCAAATCAATCAACGGATATTCTTCGCCTGTTCTAGTTTTGACCCGCATTTCCTCTAACTTACCGATACTTTTTCGGTCGTTTTCGGTATAGCGAACCCAGACACGCAACTCATTTTTACCTTTTTGAAGTCGCTGAACTTCTTCACCAAAGAAACCTTGACGGATTTGACGAGCAATTTCTTGACGGGTCAAACCGAGCGCATAAGCTTTGTCTTTCAGTTCAATATATACTTCTCGACTACCAATGACATTATTATCAATAATATCACGGAGGTTTGGACGAGTTTTCATTTTTTCTTTCAGCTCATTGGCAAAACCTTGAATTTGGCTTAAATCGGTACTTCGTAAACTCAATGAAACAGGTTTACCAAAACGATTTCCACCGCCAATAATCATCTTTTTAGCTTCTGGAACTGCGCCAATTGCTTCACGCATCGAGCTGACAACTTCTAAATCCGTCACCGATTTTCGAAAGGTACTATTAATCAATGCAATCCTTAGCGTTCCTGCATGACTACCATTTTCGCCTGCACCACTACCGATGTTGATTTGTATATTTTTTATAATCGGATAAATGTCGTATTTCTGTTTGTATTCTTCATTGATATTCAAAACACGTTCACCAATGATTTGTAACTTTTCTTCTGTAATTTGCTCTCTAGTTCCTGATGACAACACCAATCCAATCTGAATATTATTGGCAGGAATAACAGGGAAAAAGGTAAACTTGATGTATCGTCCGCCCATCAATGCGCCAACGACCATGATGAATAAAATTGGAATTAGACCAAAAATATATCTATTTCTAATTACAATTTTCAATAATCCGCCGTAGGCTTTATCTCTTAGGAAAGCAATGATATTTTCAAAAAAGGAACGAATACTTTCACCGATTTTGCCTAGTGTACTAGTTGACTTTTTTGATTTATCACCTAAAACAGATTTTTCAGATAAATGTGCAGGTAATACCAAAACGGCTTCGACGAGTGAAAAGAGCAAGGTCAGAATAACGACTGTAGCAATGGTTTGTGTGATTGAACCGAAGAAACCTTCTCCTGCGAAAAACACTAAAAATAGCATTATCGTAGTGGCAACGGAAACAAAAACCGATGGCAAAATCTCAACCGAACCGTCAATTGCTGCTTGACGTGCCGTTTTTCCACGTTCAAAATGCGAATAGACATTCTCGGCTATCACAATTCCATCATCGACCAGAATACCAATCACCAAAATCATCCCGAATAAGGAAATCAGGTTAATCGTTCCACCCATTAAACTGTACGCAATCAACATTCCTAGGAATGAAAATGGAATACCAAAGGCAACCCAAGCAGATAAACGCAAGCTCAAAAACATACCTAGAACAATCAAAACCATGATTAAACCTTGTCCACCATTTTTCAATAGTAAATCTCTACGGTCAATTAAGTTTTGTGAAAAGTCATTCGTCATGACCAATTCAGCGTCAATATGTGTTTCATTAAATTTATCAATATAAGTATAAAGACGACTTGCGATTTTTAAAATGTCTTCGGATTGCAACTTATTAACAGTAATAGCCACCGCATTTTGACCATTATATAAGGACTTATTTGGACTATCTGCAAATTGTTCGGTAATCGTTGCAATATCGCCCAATCTGATTTGACTACCGTCAGCACGAGAACGCAAAACGATGTCTTCTAGCTTTGCCGCTTCTACTTCTTTTGCATTCGAGCGAATACGGATTTCCTCATCAGCGGACTTAATCGAACCTGCCGAAATATCTGTATTATTCAATCGAATGGCATTGGCAACATCATCGAAAGTCAACTTATTTTGGCGCAAGGTCATTTCTGGAACTTCTATCGAAATTTCCAAATCTGGAACACCATTAATCAATACTTGAGAGATATATTCGTCTTGTAACAAATCATCTTCAATGACATCAATGTAACCTTTGAGTGTTAATAATGAAGCATCACCTTTTAGCACCATTTGAGCCACTAGATCCAAAGGCGGTTGTTTATAAACATTCGGCTTTTCTGCGCCAGTCGGAAACGAACTAATCTGGTCAACAGCATTTTTAACCTCCGTTACCATTTTATCAATGTCATAATCGCTGTAGATTTGAACATTAAGACTTGCTACGTTTTCAACCGAAGTTGACGTTACTTTTTTGATACCTTCCACGCCTTCGAGTGCTTGCTCAATTTTGAGGACAATACCTTCTTCTATCTCCTCTGGCGAAGCACCAGGGTAAATTACTGTCGCCAACACATTGGTAGAAGGTACCAACGGAAACGCAGAATTTTTGAGTTTGGTCAAGCTAAATAGTCCGCCAGCAAAGATGACGAAGATGATAGCGTTTGCCCAAATCTTATATTTTATAAAAAATTCTATTACTGATCTCATATTATAATATATAAAGAATCATTACAGGTTCAGGCGTCCGACGCTTTTAAAGCCTGCCTTTGTCGGCAGACAGGCGTCCGACGCCTAAGATTGTAAATTCTTACTTTAATGGAATAATTTTAACGCCATCTGCTAAGCCTAGCAAGTTGTCATTCACGACTTGTTCGCCAGCTTGCAAGCCAGAAAACAAAACTGTTTCAGTGTTGACTTTATGGATTTTGATAGTCTTTTGCTGAATCGTGCTATCCGAAAGCATCACAAAAACTTGGCTGTCTTCAACCACTGCTTTTCTGCTGATTTCCATCGCATTACTCACTGCACGACCAGACAATTCGGCTGCCATATACATACCTTCGTAAATCTTGAAGCGACTTCCGCTGATGCTCACATAGGCATTGATAGATTGCGTACTTGCGTCCATCGTATTGCTAATTCTAACAATTCGACCAGTCGTAGATTGACTTTTATCTTCGCTGAATAGTTTGACATTCGTACCAACACGAATCCATTGAATATCTTCTTTACGAATAGGTAATTCAAGTTCTAACTGCCCGTTTCTGCGAATACGAACGACAGGAGTTCCAGGATTCGCAACGCTTCCTGCGTCGGTATAAACTTGTGTAATAATCCCGTTGTAAGGCGCACGAACTTCGTATTTTGTCAATCGCTCTTCTGCGCTTTTTATCGCATAATATTGTCCTAAGATGTTTTTAGTAGCGATATATGTTTTTTCTCTATTCGAGTTAGTAGTTGGTAATGCCGTTAGTGAACGGTCAATACTTAGGTTTAGAAAATAGCTATTCCATTTTTTAAATTCATCTGGAAAATCCAATTTCAAATCTGCTAACATCATTGCGATTGCATTTTGGAAATTGCTTCGCTGAGATTTTAAATTTAGAATACTTTCTTGCTTATCAATTGCAAATAATAACGCATCTTTTTGGAATGACATCGCTGTACGAAGTGTTACATCGCCTTTCAGAATGCGACCGCTTACTTCTGAAACCACGTCAATCGGAGAAGTAGAAACCACTTTTCCCAAAGCTTCAATCGTTGTACTATAATTTTGATATTGAACCGTTTTCAACTTCACCGCAGAAACATTTGGCGCAGAAACCTTGATGTCTTCTGGCGGCTTCGGTGCAGTCAATCGCTTCACCAAAGTCATGACACCGCCAATTAAAATAATGGCGATAATAGCTCTAATGACAAACGGAACCCATTTGAATTGCCTCTTTTCGTTCAACACTTTGAAAACAGGAGAAACATCAATTTCCTCTTCGCCTTCAAAATACTTAACTTGATAAAAAGCTCGTCTTGGCCCATTTTTATCAAAAAACTGAAACTCCTTAGAATCAACCGCTTTTAAATCCAATGTCTCAATCGTTTCAAAATCAAGTTCATCCGTTGAGCGCAGAATTTCAAAGTGACTATTGTTTTTAGTCGTTCCAACCCATTTGAGTTCGTTCCCGCCAGGTTGGGTGTTTACATAAAAGTTTTGAATATGCTTCATTATGTTGGTGATTGGTGATAAAAGAACAATAAAACAATTGAACAGCCGAACATTTGAACATTTGAACATTTGAATGTAGAAGTAGGTAATAAATAGATTTTCATCAAATGAATAAACTTCGTCATTCTTCATTCAATTATTCAATTGTTCGATTGTTCGATTGTTCCTTAGCACTAATTTGTTGCAAAGTGAACTAATTT
>CAZMEH010000922.1:0-11013 GCA_964564885.1 uncultured Saprospiraceae bacterium
AAATAACAATTGAACAATTGAATGAAAAGCCTTTAGCTCACAATGCTATGACCGAGTAATAGTAAGATATAGTTTGCTATTATTATTCTGTAAAACGTCGTTAGGACATTTAAACAGTAGTTTTTTATTTCTATATTCGGCTACTCAGTTGTTCAATTTTAAAATTTAATATGTTTAACATCTTGTTGAGCCTTCTCAAAGTCATGCGGTTTTCCTATATCCAGCCAATAACCGAGAATAGGATAATGCAATACTTTTTTTCCTATTTCAATGAGCTTTTCAAGCAAATCTGTGGCATTGAAATGCTCATTTTTAGGTATAAGATCTATGTATTCTTTTTTGAAAATATAAATACCCGCATTGGAATAATAAGTATAAGTTGGCTTTTCTTTTAGGGTTTTAATTTGATCGCCATCTGTTTCTATTACTCCGTAAGGAATTTTAACTTCATATGGAGTCGTTGCCACAATCATATCTGCATCCTTTTCAACAAGTGTTTTAAAGAGCAGTTCATAATCAATATTAGTCAACAAATCAGAATTCATGACAAGGATATATGGATTATCAAATTTTTCAATTAAAGCAACTGAACCAATCGTGCCTAGCGGTTCATCTTCTTCCACATAACTAATATGAATATTTTTTTCGCTACCATCCTTAAAATAATCAATCAATTGTTGACCAAGATATTTTATACTTATGGTAATATTAAAAACACCATAATCGCTTAACCTATCAATATTATATTCTATGATCGGTTTTCCAGCTACCTTCAATAAAGGTTTAGGCGTGTTCAAAGTTAATGGTCGCAAGCGTGTTCCTTTTCCGCCAGCCATTATTACAGCATCTAGTGGTAATAAGGTATGTTTTTTACTCAAGTCTAGAATTCTAATAACTTTATCATCTTCATCTAAAATGGGTAAAATATGAATGTTTTTCTTTTTAAAACCATCAATATCATCTAATGTGTAAGCATTCCTTCTGATGTATCTAAAGCCCGTATACATAAAATCTTTGACCTGTCCATCTGTTGAGATATTATTCAAAATACCTCTCCTTATGTCGCCATCTGTTATTGTACCAACCAAATGTCGCTCTTCATCAATCACAAATAATGTTAATGTCATTGGTACTTCATTCAATTTTTGAAGTGCCTGCTTGAATGGAGCGTCGAGTAAAATAAAATTTTTTGAAAAATCACTCATTATTTAATAATTATAAAAGTGTTTTTTAATTTGTTTTGCAACCGACTCTCAAAAATTAGCCAGTAAGTGACTTATAGCACCTGTTAAAAACCCATGCTAAACATACTAAAACAAGTTCATATGTAAGTCAAATCTCTAGTTTTTATCTTTTGCTAAATGAGCTAATTTCTTTAAAATCAAAGGCTTTAGCTCATGATGTTCTTGATAAAAATTTTCACTATAATTCCCAAGATAGTTTGGTCGATAAAAGTCTTTTTCTCTTTCTACATTATAATAAATCAAACTAACTAATTCATGATACCATCGGTCTAGCATCACAGTAGAAATAGTTCCGATTCCTATTTTCACTTCATAAAGTTTACTCAATGAATTTCCTGTGGATAAATCTACTTCAATTTTATTTTTTTCGGCAAATTCCATATAAGGCGGTTTGATATTATGTTCATTATACCAAGTTCGCTCAATAGGATGTGTATAAATTTTGACAGAAATATCAGTAGTCTCTTGTATCTCAATTATAGTTTCTATTATTTTAATAAATAAAATATACAATGGGTTTTCAATATGGGTATAATTACGAATAGCATCTATATTTTGTTCTCTATTCAATCCTTTTCTAGCCCAAAAGCCTGTGGAATAGATTCCAATATCAATTTTCGGCTCTTTAACTTCGATTTTGTTGTGTTCTAGTATTTCCTCAACGCCCCAATATAAAGTTTCTTTTGCCTTGAACCAGCCAAAATTTTGATAATTGGCGACTTCTTTTTTTTGGTATTCATTACATAATATAATGCTAACATTTTCCAAATAAGTATAACGATTAAATGGGAAAATGATAGAATTTGAAGCTGATAAATAAACGTTTGAATGTTTGTATTGTAAGAGTAGAGCCGTCAAATAAGTAGAAGTATCATACATCTGGAACAAAAATACTTTTTTGGGTTGAGTGAGTTCTACGTTTATTAAGTTTGCTGCAATATAATAGTAAAATCGTGTTGGATAGTCATTTTTTATGAAAATATTTAGAAAACTGATCAATACGAATTTTATCCAAATGAGGATAACGTTTAAGATGATTTTTAAAGAGATTTTTTTATAATAAAAATATTTATGATTAGTAACTATAACATCTTTTTCTGAAACATCTGAATTAAAATGAGTTATAAAAAATTGGCGTAAATAAATTTGCGGAGCTGAAATAAATGAATCGCAAATAACATAATTCGCTGTTGTTTTCTTTCCTCTTCTCAATACGTTTAACAATAACAAGAAAATAGAGGCAAAAGTTATAAAACGATTTTTTAAATCATTTTTATCCTTAGTTACAGATAATTTTTGTCGCAACACAATAGACTTTAGAATACTCCAGTTTAGTGGTTGGTTATATAGATACTTTAAAAAATACATATCAGTAGATTTACTATTTTAGATTTACGACTTGCCTGCTACAAGCAGATTTCAAATCATTCGCAAATGCGCTTATCTATTTTTGAAGTTGTTTTAAAACCAAATTATCAGCCTGTCCCATTTCATTAAAAGCATTTTTAGTTGAAAAATTTCCTAAATAATTCAGTTCTCTGAAAATTATTGTGGAAGCTTCAAGAAACGGCAAACGGCACATGGTTGACGGCGCACAGCCTGATTTTACTATTAATTTTCTTTGAAAATTACTTTTCCACAATAATTTTCAAAGAACCAATAATTCTTCTACAATTCATCATTAGTCAAGAAATTGATTGAATTTGTCAAAATAAGGACTCTGTTAGAAATGACAAGAAATAAAATTGTAATTTTGGCTTTCATCGCACTCAAAAAAACCTTTATATTTCGTTTTTTGGATGTCAATAAGTTAAGTTAAGAAATGAATACTTTATATGGACAATGAAACATTGGATAATGATGAAATATCTTCTTCCGATAACATGGAAAATAATAACAAAAACAAAGATAATAAGAATATTCATAAACGAAACTGGCTAAGGTCAGTCTTGAAGGAAGGAAAATGGTATTTAGCTGCTAGTATGGCGACTAAAGCACTTGGCTTTTTTCTTATTCCAATATTTACTCAATATCTCTCTCCTTCGGAATATGGTGTTCTAGGAATAATAACAACGATTACAGAGCTTTTACCTATTCTATTGTCTCTTTCTATTGATGTTGCCTTTGTCAGGTTTTATCACGATTATAAGAAAGACGATGAACAATTAGCTGCGCTCTATTCTTCTGTATTTTGGTTTGTGATCGTTTTTGGCGGTGCCATGCTTACGCTCTTTATTTTTTCCACTTATTTTTGGTTTGAAGAACTACTAGAAGTACCCGTTTATCCACTTGCTTTACTAGCGTTTTTGCCCGCTTTGTTCAATCAATTGAACCAACTCGGTGTTCGATTTTTACAACAATCATTACAAGCACGAATGGCAAGTATTGTCACTGTTCTTTCGGCAGTAGTCAATTTAGGTTTATCAACGCTATTGTTAGTTCAATTTGAACTCGGTTTGACTGGTCGAATTTTGGGCATTACAGCGAGCATCGTTATTAATTTTATTTTTCTAACGGTATTATTTGTTCGTTCTGGTTTACTGAAATTTATATTTAATCGCAACATATTAAAAGAGGCTTTAATTTACTCCGCACCATTAGTTTTTATGACAGCGAGTAACTGGATTAATAGTATTTCGGATAGATTGGTCGTTGCAAAATACGTAGATACTGCTGCGGTCGGACTCTATTCTCTTGCTTTTCAGTTTGCGATGATCGTTGATATTTTTGGTGATGCAATCACAAAAGTTTTGATGCCGATGTCTATGTCGGGACTCATAGATGATAAAGAAAATACTAAAAAGAAACTAGCAGAATATGGTGCTTTGATGTTTATTTTTATGGTATTTTTAAATATAGGAATGCTGCTGTTCTCAAAGGATGTGATCATGTTAATGGTCGATGAACGCTATTTAGCGGCTTATGCTGCTATTCCGATTCTTGCTTCTAGGAAAATATTTGGGACGCAATACCGTTTTTATAGCATCCTTATTTTTTATCATAAAAAAACCAAATACTTTACCATTTCGTCCATTGCAACAGCAACGGTTAATCTGATTCTCAATTTCATATTTGTTCCTAAATACGGTTATATCGCTGCTGTTTGGTCAACTTTTGTTTGCGAAATTGTTTATGCAGGTATGATTATACGTTTTGGATTTAGATTAGAGCGAATTGAAGTACAGTGGAGGAAATATATTTTGACTACTATCTTTTTCTTATTTATTATTGGACTGTATTTAGCCTTTGACCTTGATTTTATAACCAGGGTTTTCTTATTATTGGGCTCTACTATTATGCTTTTGCATCTAGCGGAGAAACTGGAAGATGTTCAAAAGTATTTGCGAGAAATGATTTAAAATAGTCATTTCAAGCTAATCGAAAAGCAAACACTAGAAAAAGTAGCGCAAACAGGCTGTTTGCGCTACTTTCAAAAGTTAGTTGTGCTAATATTTACAAATCCAACAACGACAATTTGTGGTCAATACCTAAATCATACTTCAATGCTTTTCCAATCACCAAATCCATTTGCATTGGAGAAATACCATCGCCTGGACGTTTCATAATCAAATCATCAGTCGTTATAATACTTCCTTTCTTCATCGCATGCGCCAAATGAATACTCTTTCTAGCAATTTTTATGTTCTTTTTCTCTGATACCGAAGGCTGCTTGACGGTGCTTCCTAATGCGATTTCAATATTTCTAATCGCAATAACCATTGCTTTCAGTTCAGCAGGTTCTAGCGAAGCATTGTGGTCAGGACCTTCCATATTTCGGTCAAGCGTGAAGTGTTTTTCGATACAAACGGCGCCCAATGCAACAGCAGCAATCGGCACTTCAATACCCAATGTATGGTCAGAATAACCAACAGGAATATCAAAAGCTGTCCCAATCGTGTTCATTGCTTTGAGGTTAACGTCAGTCATTGGCGTTGGATATTCCGTATTGCAATGCAAAACAGTAATCCTCTCCTTTGGCGTACCAGCAGCATTTAAAACAGCTAAAGCTGTTTCTATTTCGCCTAGGTTAGACATTCCTGTTGATAAAATCAATTCATTTCCAAGTGCTCCAACTTTCTGCAAATAAGGCAAGTTCGTGATTTCACCAGAAGGAATTTTATTCAATCGAATACCTAGTTCATATAATAACTCAATGCTTTCACTGTCGAAAGGAGTAGAAAGGAATTTGACATTTTTTTCTACACAATAAGCCATTAGTTCTTTATGAGTATCAATATCAAGCTCAAGTTTTTTCACCATTTCGAGTTGACTCTCTTGTGGCTTTCCTGTATTTTCTACTTGATAATCTGCCTTTGGAGCAGCTTGACTAATGATTTTTTCTGCCTTAAAAGTTTGAAACTTTACATAATCAACTTTAGCTTCCGCAGCTACATCTATCAATTTTTTTGCAATATTAATATCGCCATTATGATTGACGCCTGCTTCTGCTATGATTAATACTTTACTCATTTCTTGAATTTATCTTAAATCGAATCGTCAAACATAATAAATAAAAAAGCATCGAATAGTTTTAATATTCGATGCTTTTCATAGAACTTGTTTTTTAATTTTCAAACTACTAATTAGTCTTTATCCTTCTGCATTTCAAGCAATCTATTGACCAATTTAGTATTCCCAACATAGAACGGAACTCGCTGATGAATATCCGTTGGTATCACTTCCATTGTTCTAATTTTCCCGCTATACGACAAACCGCCTGCTTGCTCCGTGATGAATGCTAAAGCATTACATTCGTACATCAAACGCAATTTACCATTTGGTTTACTTTCTGTTGACGGATAGAGATAAATTCCTCCTTTGAGCAGGTTTCTATGAAAATCACCAACTAATGAACCAATATAACGAGCGGACATTCCTGCTTCTCTTCTTTCTTTAATAAATTGATTAATTGCCGTTCCTGCGGTATCAATCATATTATCATTCATCGAATAATATTTACCTTCTTTAGGTATTTTAATTCTAGGATGAGAAAGGAAATATTCACCAAGCGAAGGTTCTAATGTAAAACCATTGACACCATGACCAGTTGTATAAACCAACATGGTAGAAGAACCGTATAGAATATAACCTGCGGCTACTTGCTCCGTTCCTTTTTGTAAAAAATCTCTATCCGTCAGTTCTTCTGTTAATCCAGATTTACGTCGATAAATAGAGAAAATTGTTCCTATTGATACATTTACATCAATATTAGAAGAACCATCTAATGGGTCAATTGCTACAATGTATTTACCGTCTGGACTACCTGTCAAAATAGGTTCGTCTACTTCTTCCGATAAAATGGCACAAGTTTCTCCACCAAATTTCAACGCTCTTTCAAAACGAATGTCAGCAACAACGTCTAACTTCTGTTGCTCTTCGCCTTGTATGTTTTCGCTTCCAGCTTTTCCACCTAAATCGGCTAATCCAGCACGATTTATTTCTCGATTAATAATCTTAGAGGCCAAGGCTATATCACGTAATAATTGTGATAATTCGCCTGTTGCAAATGCAAACTCCTCTTGCTTTCTTGCGATAAAACGATCAAGAGCCGTACCTACGGGTGCGCTTAGTCTTTCTACTGACATATATATTTTAGTTAGAGAGCTAAAGGAATAATTGAACAATTGAATGACCCAATAGCTAAATAAAGAAGTTTTATAAGTGATGTGTGTAACGAAGAATTCTTCATTACCTAAATGAAACTTTTATTACTTCTACATTCAGCTACTCGACTATTCAATTGTTTAATTGTTCAGTTGTTTAGTTGTTCCTTTAATTCTTTTGTATAATCCCTAATTCTCCAAGTTTTTCTACAAACTTGCTTTTGTATGTTCTTGAAACAGGTACTTTTGAACCATCTTTCATTAATAAATAGCTTTCTCCTTTATAGTATTTTTTCAAATAATTGATATTTACTAAGTGAGAACTATGTACTCTTGAAAAGAAGGGATAACCTGATAATTGTCCTTCAAATTTCTTTAAATTTTTGGTAGCAAGTATCTTTTTACTATTATTTATCATAAACCAAGTGTAAAAACCATTGGCTTCACAACGCATAATATCATGAACAGCAGTGAATTCGATACCATCTGACATAGTGATACCAATCAAATTGATATTAGACACCATTTTTTTCAAACGAGTATTTTCCGTTTTCATATTCAGCTTTTCAGCCGCTTTATTAACGGAATTAATCAAGTCGTCAATGTCAATTGGCTTTAACAAATAGTCCAACGCATGAAACTTGATGGCTTCAATCGCATATTTGTTCCAAGCCGTAATAAAGATAACTTCAAAGTTATACGTATCAAATTTTTTCAGTAAATCCAAACCCGTTTCTGGTTGCATTTGAATGTCCAAAAATAATAAATTAGGTTTAAGTGTAGAAATCATCTTGTACGCCGTTTCCGCATTTTCTGCTTCTCCAACTATTTGTACATTTGGACAGTACTCTTCTACAATCGTTCTGATGACTTCACGACTATCGCTTTCATCATCAATAATAAGTGCTTTTATCATGTTGTTTTTTTAGAAGTCAGAAGTCAGATTATTCGCTCTCGCTCATTGTCAGAAGTCAGACTTGTTTTTTTCTATTTAGTTAACGGTCAAATAATAATTTAACGGTTTTTTGACCGTCAATTAACACCTGATATCTGACTTCTAAACTAATTAGCTCTCAATCGAGACAGTCACCCGAGTACCGCCTTTATCTTCGCCTAGAGTATCATCCGTTATTACTATATTAACCTTCACATCTTCGGTCATGTTAAGGTACTTAACCCGTTCATGTGAAATTTTCATACCTAATCCTTTGTATGCTCCTGCGGATTGTTTCTTGATTTCGTTAGCTCTTTTACGACCAATTCCATCATCCTCCACACTACATTCTACCGCATTCCCAACTTGCTTAACGCTGAAAGTCAGCACACCATTTCCTTCTTTATAAACCAAACCATGGTTAATGGCATTTTCTACAAAAACCTGCAAAAGCATAGAAGGAATCGGAACTTTCTCCGTCACTACCAGTGGGTCAATATCGTATTTGACAACAAATTTTTCCTTGAAACGCAATTGTTCCATTTCAATATATAGTTGAAGTAACTCTATTTCTTTATCCAACGAAATGTACGTTTCTTTTGAAGCTTCCAAAAATTGACGCATCAGTCTAGCAAACTTGACTAAGTAACGGTTTGCCATTCGTTTATCTTTTGTCAAAACAAATTTTTGAATAGAAGTCAACGCATTATAAGCAAAATGTGGATTCATTTGAGCTTGCAATGTTTCCAATTTACTCTTCGCTAATTCATTATTAATACGTTCATTCTCCGCTTTTTCTTCCGCAATATTTAACTGTAATGATGCTTTTTCCTGTTGAACCTTTGCTTTTTCTTGCTCCTCTGCTTCCGTTTTTTTAATTTGATGCTGCATGTAATAATATGCGCCAGCAATCGTCAACGCAACTACAAATAACTGAAACCAAATTTGTTTCCAAAACGGTGATTGAATAGTAAACGAAACAGCTCTTTCTAAACTTTCCTTTCCTTCTACATCAACTGCTTTTAGTCTAAATGTATAATTACCTGGCGAAAGCCCAATAAAACTCAATTCTGTCAATTTTGTTTCTTGCCAAGCCTTATCAACGCCCTCCATTTGAAATAAATACGTGACGTTTTGATTAGATTTATAAGAAATACCAACAAACTGAATCGTAAAATTATTGTCTAAATAAGAAAGTGAGTATTCATTTTTTACAATGGTATCTTGATTATTAATAGAAATATTAGACAAATAAACCCTTGGCACAACGCTATTTCTACTTAGCCTTATTTTATCTAAAATCGTCAATCCTCGATTTGTACCAACATAAATATATTGCTTATCCGTAAAAATAGTATTCGTTTCTTTTGTTGGTAAACCATCGCCAACCAAGTAGCTTCTAATTTTTAAATCCTCGTTGTCTCCTTTTTTAATTCGCTTAATCCCATTGTTGGTCGATACCCAAATTTGTTTTTGTTCATCAACTAATATTTTTTCAACAATATCACGTCCTGTACCTACGGCTTGTATGATTTCATTATTTTTTGATTGAAAAACACCAAATCCATCTGTACCAATCCAAAGTTCACCATTTGCACCAACCGCCAATGTATTGATTGGGTATTTTAAAATAACCTTTGAAAGATCGACTGTTTTTTGTTTCGCATCAAGTTGTTGTTTGAATAAACCATTCTTTCCGCCAAACCAGATTTCATTATTAAAAAATACGGCGCTATTTGTAGGATTAGATGATATTTGTCGAATAACAGCATCTTTCGTCAATGGCAAAGGAACTTCCCAAACACCTCTATTGGTCGATACTAAAAGTTTATTTTCTGTTAAATATAAGTCATTTACATTTTTCAAACCACCGCTTATCCAATAATTAGAAGCCGTTTCTTCGAGAATACAATTTGGAGGAGAGCAACTAACGTATTTCATATCTGAAATAAAACCAGTAGAATATTCTTGGAAATTATCTCGACGCAGCACATGCAAACCTTGTCTACTTCCTACGAAAACGTATTCTTTGTTCGTTGCTAATGCTTTTATTTTTCGAGCATTATCTATCGGGTAAAGCTGAGGTGACGGATTTTCTTTTGAAATAATATACAAATCTCCATTATCAGAACCAATAAAAATACTTCCTATTCTATCTTTAGTAATAGCCGTAATCACGGGATCTTCTAGTCCGCTATTTATTCCAAAGGTTTGCGCATGTTTAGCATTTGCAGTCAAAAGATACAAACCGTCGCCCAAAGTATTGAACCACCAATTATCTTCATTATCTTGGAATGCACCTTGTAATTTAAAGTTGCCTTTATGCAAATAATCTGTTTTCAGTACTAGTTTTTTTGTTAAATGCTCGACTTTATTCCTTGAGACAAGGTGAGGAAACTGTTGATCGCTCAGTCGTAAACCAGAAAAGAAATCTATCTCCTTTAAAGAATCTTTGTAAACATAGAAATTGTCTAGTGTTTCAAAGTATATCGTTTCATTATCCCAAAAATACATTCGACTATCTAAATACTCTTCTTCTGGAAGTGGAATTTGGAAACGCTTCTTTTGATTTTCATCACCATTAGGATACAAAACGGCATCATCATCATAATACCATTTAGTGCCTTTTTTATCAATTCCTAAGAAATCCAATCCTTCTATCGAGTAATCAAATTTGGAAAACTTATCATCGACATATGAAAAAAGACCTTCTTCTGTGTCAATATAAATGGCATTCCCATGTTCATGGATACCTTTTGGATAGATATTAAATTGCTCAAAATCGGTTTCGGTTTTAACTCGATGCACCTTATTTTGATGAATAAAAGCTAAAAACGGTAGTTCACCAAGTAGCCAAATCCTATTTTTACTATCAATGAAAATCGAACGAACCTCATTGGTAGGCAAACCATCTTGAACCGTAAAATTCTTGAATCGATAGCCATCATATTGACCAACGCCTTTATCTGTAGCGAGCCAAACATAACCGAGGTTGTCTTGTGTTACCTGATGTATAGACAATGAAGGCAAGCCATCTTCTACCGTAAAGTGTCGGTAAAGATTTTGCTGTGCTTGCAAGTTCAATGCGAAGAGAATTAAAACCAAAAGCCCTTGTAGATGCTTCAACATATATCTGTTACTAGTAATTTAGATATTGATTTTTTTTTGAAGTTATTGCAAAATAGTCATTTTCGTTTATTTATCCAATGCTATATGATGATGTGACTTTGAT
>CAZMEH010000923.1:0-1764 GCA_964564885.1 uncultured Saprospiraceae bacterium
GTACATATTATTTTAAAATATTTTTAAAAATCAAGATATAAGTCAGGAGTAAACTATTACTTTTTAATTATCTTTCGTCCAAATAAAATATTGAGAGCAATTAATAAAAACAATTAATCATGAAAATACAATCTTTTCGTCTTCTAATATTATTAGGCTGTGTAGCCATAGTGAGTAACTCTTGCGTAAAGAACCCTGTAACAGGTAAGAAAGAATTTAGCGTTATATCGCTTGCTAAAGAACAAGCAATGGGTGATCAATACGATCCAAGTATTGTAGCTAGTTTTGGTTTGTATCAAGATGAAAACATGCAAAAATTCATCAATGAACGAGGTCTTGAAATGGCTAGAATTTCGCACCGACCAGAGTTAGAATATGAATTTAAAATAATGGATTCTCCCGTAGTGAATGCCTTTGCCGTTCCTGGTGGCTATGTTTATTTCACTAGAGGTATTATGGCGCATTTCAATAATGAAGCGGAGTTTGCTGGCGTACTCGGACATGAAATCGGTCATATAACGGCTCGACATTCTGCAAAACAACAATCTAATCAGATGTTATTGCAAGTTTTAGTGATTGGAGGTATGGTCGCTTCCGAAAAATTTCGTCAGTATTCTGATGTAGCGATGCAAGGACTTGGTTTATTATCGTTGAAATTTAGTAGAGGCCATGAAAGTCAATCAGATGAATTAGGTGTGCAATATTCAACAGCAGTTGGTTATGATTCGCATCAAATGGCAAATTTTTTCCAAACGATTAGTCGCCTCAGCGGCGGATCGGGGCAATCGATTCCTGATTTTATGTCAACACATCCGAATCCTGATGGACGCTTTAGTAAGGTGCATCAAATGTCAACGGACATTCAATTGAAATATGGTAAAAAACAATCGGACTTAAAGGTTAGAAGAAACGAATACTTACAATTAATTGAAGGTTTGGTCTTTGGAGAAGATCCGAGACAAGGTTTTGTGGAAGATTGGGTATTTTATCACCCTGAATTGAAGTTTCAATTTCCTGTGCCTACTGATTGGAAATACCAAAACTCGCCAGCTCAATTTCAAATGGCGCCAGAATCTGGAAAAGCATTAATACAATTGTCATTAGGAGAAGGTGCGTCATTAGGACAAGCTAAAGCGGCAATGTTGGAACAGAATAAATTGACTGAAAAAAGTAGCGAAAATATCAAAGTGAATGGTTTAGACGCTTTAAAGGTTATTGCGGAACAAATTCCTCCGGCACAAGAAGGAGAACAGCAACAAGCGCAATCTATTAAGATAATGACTTATTTGATTCAGTACAATGGATTGATTTATAAATTCATGGGAATGAGTGCATTAGATGACTATGCGGCTAATGAAAGTTATTTCAATCAAGTATTACCAGCATTTAAAATCCTTAGAGATAGCGATAAGCTGAATAGACAGCCAGATCGTATTAGAATTAAAACGGTGAACAAAACTGGGACACTTCAAGATGTTTTAAAATCATTTAACCAATCTAGCGACAAGTATAATGAGTTGGCTATTTTGAATGGTTTAGAACTAACGACTAGAGTTGAAAAAGGTGATAAGGTTAAAACAATAGGGAAATAGGATTTTAAGTAGCAGGTACTAAGTAATAGGCATTAGGTAGTGAACTTGTTTAAAAAGTGTTAAGTGATTTTTATTGTAAAAAATTTATCAGACTACTTAAGTTCTTAGGAAAGGTAAGGTGATATATTCAAAAATAGTAATTATTTGATAATCAGTTAGTTGTTGAATGTTT
>CAZMEH010000924.1:0-5724 GCA_964564885.1 uncultured Saprospiraceae bacterium
CCACACTACTGTACATTTTGAAAATGAACAATCAAAATCTAGGCATAAATTGTTCATTTGTTTATTTCTGACAGCCGTAGGCGATCTCACAGCGAAGCGATCTGACCTCTGACATCTAAAAATGTACAGTAGTATGTTTTTCTTTATTAATATTAATTTTATTACTTATAACGAACCGCTTTCACTGGAGAAATACGAGTCACCAAAAAGGAAGGAACAATCATAGCAATTAAAGTAACAATTAAAGTTCCGACATTCAATAAAATGACAACAGTCCAGCTAATATCAACAGGCGCAACAGAAACGTAATATGCTTCTTCTTGCAATTTAATAAGCTCAAAATGTTCTTGTAGGAAACAAAAGCCAATACCCATGAGATTGCCCCAGAATAATCCTAAGCCAATAATATAAGCCGCATAATACAAGAAAATTCTTCTGACTTGCCAGTTTGTATTTCCTAAAGCTTTAAGAATACCAATCATATTAGTACGCTCAAAAATCAGAATCATCAATGCGGTTGTCATATTAATAATGGCCACTAAAATCATTAGCAACAAAATAAATTGAACATTAATATCTTGCAAATCTAACCAGCCAAAAAGATTCGGATACATTTCTCGAATGGTTTGAGCAAATAAATCTGGCGGTAATTGCTCTTCATAAATATGTTTCCAATATAAATCTAAATCGCTAATATCATCTAAGAAAATCTCGAAACCACCGACTTCATCTGCTGCCCAGCCGTTGAGTTTTTGAATCTGACGAATGTCAATAATCGCAAATTTCTTATCGTATTCTTCTAAACCTGTTTTGAAAATACCACGAACTTTGAACGGTCTTGCCCGTTGCTGTTCACCTTCAACAAAATAAACAATAAGTTTATCTCCGATGCCTAATCTCAGACGCTTAGAAGTTTGTTTTGAAATCAAAATACCTTTGGAGGCAACGGTATCTGTAAGGTCTAACGTTTCGCCTTCGAGTAGATAATTTTGAAAGAAATCCCATTCGTAATCATCGGCAACACCTTTTAGGACAATTCCTTCTAGTTCTCCATTCGTTTTAATAATACCAGCTTTTTCGGCAAAAACTTGAACTTGACGAATACCGCCTTTTGTGGTTTGTTTTCGTTTATAATCCCAAAGTCGACCAAGAAAAATGACTGGTCGTTCATAAGTGACCGATTGAATGGTATCAAGATTATGGTAAAATTGCGTGTCTCGCTTGATTGGAGTGACTTCAAAAGAGCGATTTGACTCAAAATGAATCGCCTGTATGTGGCCCCAAAATCCAAAAACCTTATCGCTAATCTCACTTTTAAAGCCAGAAACAAATGACGTAGCAATAATCATAACTGCTACGCTCAGCGCAATTGCTGCTATTGCAATCCGAATAATAATAGTAGAAAATGATTTTTTTCCTGCAAATGCTACTCGCTTAGCTATAAAATAAGGGAAATTCATTTAGTGATTTTGATGAAAACATATAGAATGAGTTTTTAAACAAATTCGTGATTCTAAGTCACAAAAGTAAGGCTTTGGACATAAATATGTAAACAATTATGCATAATTAAAAAAACAGACAAATAAATGACTTAACATTTCGTTAAGATTAGAACTTTTAAAGTTTATTAAACGTATTAACTATAGATACATTTGACAATGTTCAAACGTTACAGAATAAATACAATCATTACACAGAATTAAGCAAATAGAAATAACATGGAATATATTAGGTTTTCCTCTCTTATTAGTAGTACGATGACACAGTTGGAGAATGAGAAGAAAAATAAGATTAACAAACATCCTGCATACGAGAAAATTAAAGAAGGGAAGTACATTTATAATAATGAAACGCCTGAAAACTACATTTTTCGAGCTGGAGATTATCAAGCAGACAACATTAAAACAATCGGTTTAAGATTGATTTCAGAAGTGGTTTGGATAAATGATTTGGAATACAAACTAGTTTTGAATCATATTAATAATTCAAAACTTACTGAATTGCAAGTCGGAGATACGCTTCATGCTAAGATTACAGCAATTACTGATGAATATTTTGCAATAGAAACTTCTTTTGATGGACAATCAAAAAAGAGTAAACTTTGGTTTGCATCGTAGATATCGATTTATCAGATTTAAATTTAGATAGCGAAATACACTAAAATGTGTGTTTCGCTATTTTTGTTTGATTTCCTGAATATTATTATACAATTAGATATTGGCTCGGTCAAGGCTTATGAGATTTGATAAATTAGCATTATCAAAACCTAAAAATCAAAAGCCTTTTGCGAAATATTTAAGATTTCGCAAATGTTGTTACTTTCACAATAATTGTCAAATAATCGTTCATTTTATAGATTTCAAAAAATAACTATTTTACTTTTTCAAAAAACTAGTACTTTCGTAGTCTGATTTGAAAAACAAGAAAAATTCGATAATATGAAACTATTAGAAGGAAAGGTAGCAATTGTCACTGGTGGCTCAAGAGGAATTGGTGAAGCAATCGTTAGAAAGTTCGTTGAGCATGGCGCAAACGTTGCTTTTACTTATCGTTCATCTGCGGACAAAGCAAATGCCTTAGCAGAAGAATTGAGTGCAGCAGGTGGCGTTACAGTCAAAGGTTATCAATCTGATGCTAGTTCTTTTGATGCTTGCGCTGAATTGATAAAAAGTGTAACGGCTGATTTTGGTAAAAAAATCGACGTTATTATCAATAATGCGGGTATCACTAAAGATAATTTGTTGCTTCGTATGAGCGAAGAGCAATGGGATACAGTGATGGAAGTCAATTTGAAATCTATTTTCAATATGACAAAAAATATCCTTCGCACGATGCTAAAACAACGTTCTGGTTCTATTATCAATATTACTTCTGTCGTTGGATTGAGTGGAAATGCTGGTCAAGCAAATTACGCTGCATCTAAAGCGGGTATTCTTGGTTTTACGAAATCAATTGCGAAAGAAATCGGTTCTCGTAGTATTCGTTGTAATTCTATTGCGCCTGGTTTCATTCAAACAGAAATGACTGATGTATTGAAAGATGATGTGAAAACAGCATTATTGAATAGTATTTCTTTGAAAAGATTGGGGCAAGGCGAAGAGATCGCTGACGCTTGCGTCTTTTTAGCTTCTGATATGTCTTCATATATTACTGGTCAGACGCTTGTCGTTGACGGAGGAATGTCGATGTAGGAAAAGAACTCCCGAAGTCTCGGGATGAGAGCAGTCAGACCATTCGCTTCGCTCATTGAGAGATCGCTGCGCTGAGAGAAAAGAAAAAAGAACTAATTTTCAGTAATTGAAAATTAGTTCTTTTCAGTAAAACACACTTCTTAAAAAATCTGACAGCCGTAGGCGATCTCTCAATGAGCGAAGCGAATGATCTGACCTCTGACAACGAAGCGGTCTTTCGTTTATTCAATAGAAAAATAATCACGTTCGTAAGGATTATCTGTTTGGCGAGCCCTGGCAATTTGTCCGTTGTAGCCAATTGCAATTTCAGAACCGCCTTGAATGCCAATGTAGTTTGATAAACTAGAATGCGTAATATCATAACTATACGTTACCCTGATATTATTCCATTCAAAACCGACATTTCCAATAAAAGCATCCATCACTCGCCAATGTATGCCACCGAACATTTTGACATTTTCAAATGACTGCATATAAGACATGCCTAAATTGAATTGTCTTGCGCCACCTTGTGCCATTATTATAAATGAAGGTTGTAATTCCATGTTTTTCTTGCGACCCATTGTGAAATTTGCATCACCATGAACGACAACGGTCGAAGGAATGGTACTTGAAGAATTTTCTAAGAGCGTTTCTGTTATACCGCCAAGGTGTAAATAAGCAGCACCAAGTTTAAATCTAAAGCGATCGCTCAGGTAAGAAGTCCAATTAATACCTGCTCTTGCATCTAAGTTGTAGTTCGATGGCGTAACAATTACTTCATTGATACCGCCGAGTAAGCCACTGGCAAAAGTCAAATTTGCTGTCTTGTATCTTCTATTGAGCATACCTGCTTGAAAACCAAGCGATAAAAAATATTTTTCACTATCGCCAATTTTGATATGAAAAGCAGATGAAGCCAAAGCATGCGTACTTTGCAATGCGCCGCCCATGCTTTCCTCTTGATTTATCATCAAACCGTAGCCTAATGTATTAAGATTTGGATTGTAAAAATTGCCATCAGCGGCAAAAGAATAATTTTTGTAACCGCCATCGATGCTATTTCCACCTGGATTATTCCATTGATTTCTAGCCATCAGCGTTAAGCGGTACGAACTGGGCACGTGTCCTGTCAAGGCAGGATTGAATATAAAAGCAGAATTGTAGAATTGAGAATATGAAAAATCCTGCGCTTTAGTATTGATGCTACTAAGCAGGAATAAAAGTATTAGCGTTGATAGTAGTGTGTCGTTTTTCATCTTTAATTAGTCCATAGTGTTTGTGATTAATTTTTGTTTGGGACTTTTCCTATTTTGGTCTTCCTTTGTAACAAATTTATATTTTTTAAATGCAAACTCATTATATAATACTCTAATAGATGATTGTTGTTGCTAAAAATAGACATTTTTAATATAAAATTTGTGACATGGATTTTTGATAAAATAAAATTATTTACACTTTAAATATCTATTTTTTTACTTTTACGACTGTATTGTTTAATAAATACATAATAATATGTGTATCTTTTTTTAAAAATTAGGAGTAATGTCAAGAGCTAAAAAGCCATTTTTATTTAAGCAATTTCAAATATTTCATGACGAATGCGCTATGAAAGTTGGAACAGACGGTGTTTTAATTGGCGCATGGGTAGAGGTGATAAATGCGAAAATAGTTTTAGACATCGGAACAGGAACGGGATTAATGGCGATTATGATGGCTCAAAAAAGCGCAGGTGCAAGAATTGACGCTATTGATATTGATAGCGCCGCTTATCATCAAGCATTGAAAAACGTAGATTTGTGTCAATGGAAAGATAGGATTAGAATTTATAATCAAAGCGTCCAGGATTTTACAAGTCAGCAAACAGCATTTCAATACGATAGAATTGTTTGTAATCCGCCATTTTTTAATGCAGGAACGGCTTCTAATATTTCAAATCGACAAATTGCACGGCATACAAATACGCTTTCTTATGATGATTTAATTGATGCGGTTTGTAAATTATTGAGTTTTAACGGGAAGTTCTCTTTGGTTTTGCCAAGGTTGGAAGGTCTTGAATTTCAAAAAATAGCCATAGCTAAAGGTTTATATTTAACTAGATTAACCGAAGTTCAATCCAAAAAAGATAAACCTGTGGAGCGTTTATTAATGGAGTTTCAGCGAGAAGCGCAGCAAATGGTGAAAAGTCAATTAGTTATTCAATATGAAGGAAGAAATGACTGGACGCCAGACTATATTGCTTTGACAAAAGATTTTTATTTAAAAATGTGATTGTAGGTCTTTTTTGACATATTAAGTGTGAGAACATACTACGGTACATTTTAGAAGTCAGCGGTCAGAACTGCCGATTACTATCGGTATTGCTGTCAGATCGCCTACGGCTGTCAGAAGGAAACAAATAATACAATTTATCATACTACGGTACATTTTTTTAGAACAGAGAAGAGACAGCAGAGAAAAGAGATTTTTTTCATGTTTTTTTTCATCGCCGAGACTTCGGGATAGGTTGATAATCAACCTGTCCCGAAGTCTCGGCGATGAATTAGAAGTTTCA
>CAZMEH010000925.1:0-3682 GCA_964564885.1 uncultured Saprospiraceae bacterium
CTCCGAAAGCTTCTAAAATAGGAAGGAGCTTTGAATGATCCTGTTTTAAGAAAATCTCTGGAACAACTCGAACTAATTCAGCGTCTGGATTTTTACCAAGAAGCGATTTTGCAAAAGCATTACCTATCGGCTTCCATTTTATTATTTTTTGTAAAATACCTGATTTAATCAACGGAAGTTGCAGTTTGTTTTGAATATTATTTTTATAAATATCGCCCGCAAATGTTGCCATTAAAACCAATCCGTTGATAGCTTTATGTTGTAATTCTGGATAAGAAATTAAAAATTTCATGGATAAAAAACCGCCCATTGAATGTCCAACCAAAATGACATCTTTCAAATCAAAATGAGTGATAATACTATGATAGTCAGAAGCCATCGAAGCAGAGGTTATTCCATCTTTACCGATGGTTGACTTTCCGTGACCTCTTTGATCAAAGACAATCGTTTGATAACCTAAGTCATTTAACATTGGAACGATAATATTCCATTCTATATTTGAAAAACCGTAACCATGCGCTAATAAAACGGTTTTTTCGCCTTGACCAGAGGTAATCGTAAAAATATTTGTGCCATCGCTTGAGCTAACAAACGTTTCTTTACCTATAATAGGTTTCGATAATTCAAATGGTTCATACATATTTTTTCTTTTTGTTGCTCTAATATAGCGAAAATTCCTAAACTAATATCAACGCAATCAATGCAAAAACTAATGCACAAAACTCTAAAACTATCCTACTCCAATGCCATTTATCCCATCTATCCAACTCAGCAGGTAATTCTTTATCGGTCAAACTAGCTTCTGCAAAGCTTTCATTTGCTTTTTTGAAATATAGATAATATGTACTAAAAAACAGCAAGGTAAAAATGCCCATTAACGTAGTATAGAACCTAGTCTCCGTTGATTCTACAAAGCTATAAACCATTGTAATCACTGGAATAATCGTTGCTAAGATCGTTATCGGAGCAAAGAAACGATATATTTTTGGGCCATAAACTTGATGTAATTCAAAGAAATCCTTTGGTAACATTTTTTTCCAATAAGGAACAAATAAAACAGCTTCTGTCAATTGAGTACCTAGAAATATGCCTAATATCGCTACTGATAAGCCAAGTAATATAGAAAGTATCATATCAATTTGATTTGTAAATAGTTATTCGTGAAGAAATATTAATGACTACAATTTAATAGTTGAGACGTAAGAAACAATATCGCCACCGAGGTATAATTGACCATTTAATTCTTTAACAGCGCCAGCTTCGGTAACTACTTTTCCTTGTGAGTCAAATAAAGCTTGTATAATTTCTCCTTTTCCATTAATTTCTACGACCATGCCGAATTTTTCAGCTTTGGGTTGTAAAAATTGTGGCAAGCTATAAATAAGTTTTTTCATAATTGGTTTCGGATGCATTTTATCTAAAGCGTCATTTCGTTTAGTCGTAAAGCCAATCCAAAAATGACCATTTTCTCTTTCTGCAATATTATTCGGAAAGCCAGGTAGGTTATCCATAAAGACCTCTGACAAGCCTTTTTTCTTTCCTTTTATATAGTATTTCAAAATTCTGTACTTAGAAGTTTCAGAAACCAACAGAAAACTTTCATCTTTTGATAATCCTAATCCATTCCCAAAGTAATTACCTTTTGAAATAGTCGTTACTATTTTCGTGATTGGGTCAAAACAATATACGCCGCCTGTCGGCTTCATTTCTAGGATAATTTTATTGATATATTTAAAAGAAGTTTCTGAAACAGAAGACATATTGACAAAGTAAATCTTCCCATCTTTAGATATTTTCATTCCTGTTCCCATCAAGATAGGTTGTCCGTCAGGAGTTTTGGTAAGTAACGTATCAATCGTTTTATCTGGTTTAATACGAACGATACCAATACCATTCATCATGGCAATTAAATCTCCATTTGGCAAGAATTCCATACCTGTTATCCATTTATCTGTAGCTAAAAACTCTTCCACAGAATGGTCTGGCTTAATTTTAAGAATCGCACCCGAAGAAAAGTCCTTTTCGCCTTTGTGGACACCGCAATAGATATTATTTTCTGCATCCATTGCAAATTCTTCTGCTCCATAATAACCTAAAAGGTGAATTTTTTCAGCCTGTGTCAGGCGTTCATTAAGGGTAAGTTGCGCTTCAAAACTAGGCTTCTCTGGCGGTGACCAAGCTACAGGTTGAATAGCACAGCTATTCATAAATAAAGAGGTGATTACAGCAAGTATTATTAAAAAAAACTTCCTTTTAAATTGACTATAATATTTCATGACATATGATTTGTGTAAAACAATAACACAAAGTTCTATACTTTCTCAGTCAATTTCATTTACATATGTAAAGGAATTAAATCTCAGTCATTTTTTTTCTTATTCGGCTTAATTGCGTTGGTGAAATGCTCAAATAAGAAGCAATATGGTATTGAGGAAGGATTAGTTCAATCTGCGGAAAAGTCTTCCTAAAAATACGGTAACGCTTTTCTGCGTCTAATAACGCCATTTCAATCTCTTTCTGCTCTTTTTCTAAAAAGTAATATTCTGCTATTTTTCTACCAAATCGTTCTAACTCATGATGTTTTTTATATAAAGCTTCCACCTGCTGATAATCTGCTACTAAAAGCTCGCAATCTGTCAATGCTTGCTGTGCAATTTGGTTAGGCTGCTTTGTCAATAATGACGTGTAAGCACCAATAATTGAAGCACCAACAAAGAACTGCTTATTATATTCCTTGCCCGCATCATTCAAAAAAAATGCTCGAACGACACCTTTATTCAAAAATCCAATCTGATTAGCATAAGCACCTTCTTTGATGAAGAAATCATACTTTTTTAATTTCAATGGACGAAAAAGACGGTACAGTTCTTCAAAAATATCATCTGAAACCCAAGATATTTTTCGTATATATTCTTCTAATTCTTTTCTAAACATATTTATTATATAAGGAACTTATTTAAGATTTTAAACAGGAAGTGAAACTATTTTATGCTTCTCTACAAAAGCTAATTTTTGATAATTATTCAGCAATTTAATAACTTTCTCCTTAGATGTTTACCTTTGCGGAAGATATGGCAATAAGATCAAAAAAACAAGTAAAACCGAAGGAGAACACAGTCGCAATGCTTCAACGAATCAAACGTGGAGATGAGCAGTTCTTGTCCCAACTTTACGAAATCTATCAAAAGGATTTCTTGAAGCTGGGTTTCAAGTATTTGAACGATGAAGCTAAAATATTAGCTGTTTATCAAGATGCTTTTGTTGCTTTTTACGAAAATATAAGAACTGATAAGGTAACTGATTTGAAAAGCACCGTAAAATCTTACATTTTCAGTATCGGAAAATATAAATTAGTTCATCAATTCAAAGCAGAAATCAAGCAAGTAAGCGATGAAGATATAGCAGAGTTTGAACTTGTTAATATAAGTTTTGAACAACAACAAAACCTTAGCAAAACGCAATTATTACTTCAAAACGCACTAACGCAACTTGACACCGCAGCTCGAAAACTATTAGTTTTATCCCGTTACAGGAAATACGAAATGGAATTCATCGTAGAAGCGATGAGCTATAAAAATGCTGATGCTGTTCAAAATAAGAAAAAAGACTCTATAGATTCCTTAAAGAAAATACTTTCAAATCAAGCTGATCTACAAGACGAATTGTACTTTACTCGAAATTT
>CAZMEH010000926.1:0-3552 GCA_964564885.1 uncultured Saprospiraceae bacterium
AGTTATTCAACGACCACTTTTTCCAATCAGTATTATAGTCATCAGGTTCTTTCAAAGTACACAAATGTCCGTAAGTCCAAGTCACTTGATAACCATTACCTTCCAGGTAGCCATCTTGACGAGTTCTTGCGCCCAAAATATTGGCTATTTCACGAGCAACACTTGGTTTTTCAGCAATACAAAGTTTGAAAGACATATGAGTTTGGTTATTTGCTATTTGGAAAATTGGTTAAATTAAGGGTCGGACGCCTTTAAGGCGTCCGACCCTTGTAACCTCGTAATATCAAATATAAACAAATACATTTAAATAATAACAAACATGAAACAAATTAGAGAGTTTGTGATTTCTTAAATACCTAATACCTAATATTTACAGCTCATAGCCATTTTCAGTCAAGCGTTCCAAAACATTTGGTTTATAACTTCTTCCGATAGGCAATTCCCTTTGACCGTCCAGTTCAATTTGACTAGAATTAAATGCTTTTATTTTGCGAATAGCAATGATGAAAGAGCGATGCACTCGCATGAAATCTTCCTCTGGCAATTTCTGTTCGAGATAAGAAATTTGCTGTTTGGTAACAATTTTTCTTGTTTTCGTATGAATACAGACGTAATCCTTTAGACTTTCTATATATAATACATCTTCCAAATAGATTTTGACCATTTTTTTATCTTCTTTCACATATATAAAGGTCATTTTATCCGATTTTTCTAATTCATCACTACCTTCCGCTTCAATTTCTTGCGGCGTGCTGCTTCTATGCAGTTTATTTATAGCCTTTAAAAATCGTCCAAACGAAACAGGTTTTAATAGAAAATCCAAAACATCTAGCTCATAGCCTTCAAAAGCATAATGTCGATGTGCTGTTGTGAAAATAACATTTGGTGTTTTTTCAAGCGTATTAATAAACTCAATACCATTTAATTGAGGCATTTCAATATCAAGAAATATCAAATCAATCTCTTGTTGACGCAAGATTTCATACGCTTTCAACGCACTTTCACATTTGCCGACTAACTCTAAGTCAGGGACTTGCTTAATATATGATTCTAATATTTCCATCGCCAACGGCTCATCATCTACCAAAAGACATTTTATTTTCATCTCTATGTTGTGTTTATTTAATGTTCAATTAAAAATGTACAATTCAATAGAAGCTGAGATAGACATTGTTTAAGTGAACTTGTTTAAAAACTCATTCTTCAACAAGTTCAATACGTTTAACGTACCTTAGGAATGAGAAACAAATAAACGCTACATTCTAACTGGTGTTTTTGGTTTTCAACTTCGTTGAAAAGCCTCGTCTTAGCTAATGCTACCTCCGAGTTATCGGGGCAGGCTGCCTACGTTTTTCGCCTTGTTGGTAACCAAAAATCCTGCATTATAATTGTAGTATTTATTTATTTTTCATTCCTTTAGTACATCGTGATAATTTATCTCTAGCCAACCGTAGCCAACTTCCGTTTTTTAGTAACGGTTTGTTTCAATTCCAATTTAAGAACGATAAGAAAACTATCCTCTTCATCAAAAATTTGTAAATCATACTTACCTTTATATAGAAGCTCTAATCTACGATTAACATTATTTAAGCCAATCCCTTGATGCAACGGATTTTTTTTTGTGCTAGGCTTCACATGACTTGGCTTGCCATTTTCCACTTTTAGTACCATCATACCATTACGAACAATTAAATCAATCGCCACATAATTGACATCAGTGGTAAGCGAAGCACCATGTTTAAAACTGTTTTCTACAAATGGTAAAATCAACATTGGTGCAATTTCTTGCTCCATATTCTCCGCAGAATAATTGAAAGAAGCATCTAACCGATTACCATAACGTAACTTTTCTAATGATAAATAATTATCAATCAAGTCAATTTCTTTTTCAATAGGAATATGACTGGCATTACATTCATAAAGCATATAATCCAATAAATCAGCGAGTTTTAAAACAACTTCGGGTGCTTTCGGCGAATTTTTCAGCGTCAAAGCGTACAAATTATTTAATGTATTGAATAGGAAGTGCGGATGAATTTGAGATTTTAAAAAATTCAATTCAGCTTCAAGCGTTCGTTGCGCTAGCTCTTGCTGTGCTTTTTCACTTTTATAAATCTGCTTAATTAGTTTAATCATAATTGCCAAAGCCGCAACGATGTACATACTAATCAGTGATTTAACAACAGTGATGGGCGTAAAAGCAAGCGAGGAATTTTCTAAGCATAAATTTTGTACAATCTGTATACTATATATAGCACGTTGCAAAAGACCAAAGAAAATACAAGTCAAAATCAACATTCCGATAAATATGCCGTTTTTGCGAGTTAAAAGGTATTTTGGTATTAAATAGTATAATATAGAATAAGTGAAAAGCATCTTGACAGGCAAAGAAATGAGTAACTCTGTAAAAGTTTCTCTGTAAGCACCTGTAGCACTTCCATAAAATAACCCAAATGATAGCCAATACCCTAACCAAAACAGGATATGCCACATGATTTGATAACGAGAAGAAGTAACGTTTTTTAAAATATTACGCATAGGAATGATTAGGAATTACGAATGTGAAAGGAATACTTAGTAGCAATCGTAAATCTTAAATCTACAATCGTAAATTATCTACAGACAATATTAATCAAAAAAGATTGCATTTGGTAAGGCTAAATTGCTTGGAAAGGTACAGGTAGTCAATACTAATAGATGAACGGTATAAATATAAGTATTAAATGCTTCGATAGCCTCGTTTCGACACTTTTAAGGGATAAAACGTCTTTGTGCGAAATGTTTCGTAGTTCATCGAAAAAAAATATAGTAAATGAAAATATCAACTACTTTTATTCTCGAAAACTAGTGAAAGTGTATTGTTCATGCACAGAGTTAGAGGACGATTAGCGTCCTCTTTTTTTTTGCCTACCAATGAAATTTGCGTTTAAACCCTACATTATTTAGAACCTACTAGTATTTTAAAATATATTCGTTTATATTTGATAATATATCTTGTTATGAATATTATATATAATATTTTTTTTTGTGACATATTGTATTGAAATTTTAGCATGGTTTTTGTAGGGTGTTTAGAAGGCGACATTATTAAAGTATAGTTTATGAAAATAAAAATACTTTAAATCTCTGTTTTGAGTAAAACAAATGTCTTTTTTACCCGTACAAATTATAAATTTATTTTTTTACACATATATTTGGGTTAAAATAACACTATGGGACGACTAGTATCGTTAGGTTTAATGCTTTTAGTAGGCGTGCTTGTGTACAACTACTTTTTAGGTGATGAAACTGAACAACAACAATCAAAAGAAGTTTTTCGGAAAACTAAAGACCTAGGAAAATCTATTAAAGAACTTTATCAAGCTGAAAAGCAAAGTCATTATGATGACGGTAAATACAAAAGAATAATAGATCCAATTAAAAAAATCATCAAAAGTGATGATGAACTCAGTCAGAAATATCAAGAGGAAGTAGACAAAATTGAAGGTTTACAAGAGGAGATTGTTGATGAACAATCACTGAAAGAACGTAATAGTCCTCGATATGATGAAG
>CAZMEH010000927.1:0-5372 GCA_964564885.1 uncultured Saprospiraceae bacterium
CTCAAGACTTAAACACTAGAAAGATGAAACTTATCAAATATCACCGATACTTTTTTGTTGTATTATTTTGCATGTATAGCTTAATCTCTACTGCAAATCATACGACTGTAGCAGATACGCCAAAAATACAAATGGCGTTGTTGCTGGATATTAGCGGAAGTATGAACGGTTTGATTAACCAAACACAAGGTCAGCTTTGGAACTTGGTGAACGAAATGTCAACTTATAAAAAGAACGAGATTACACCTCAGATCGAATTAGCTGTAATTGCTTATGGGAACGGAACAATAGAAAATCGCTACACCGAAGTCTTGTCCGAATTCACCTTAGAAATTGATGTTATTTCAGAAAAACTATTCAATATAAAAACCTACGGCGGCAACGAATGGTGCGCCGATGCAATACAAATTGCGTTGGATACATTGAATTGGTCAAGCGATACGAATGACTTGAAAGTGATGATAATTGCAGGAAACGAGCGATTTGACCAAAGCGCAATGTCTTACGATAGCATTTGTAAAATCGTTGGTGCGCGAGATATTCTATTGAATACCGTGTTTTGTGGCGAACGAGAAATCGGTATTGAAATGCTTTGGGAAAGTGCTGCAATTATTGGAAATGGTAGTTATGCAAATATCAATCAAGATTTAGAATTGAAGCGAGAGGAAACGCCTTTTGATGATAAAATTGCGCAATTCTATGAGCAATATAAAACGATGTATGTATTTTTTGGTGATAGTGCGGCTGTTCATTTTCAACGAATTCAAAATCAGGATTATAAAGTGAAACGAATGGGAAAGGCTTTTTTTAGAGAACGAATCATTTACAAACTAAGCCATGAACCATTGAAATCTTATGATTTGATTGACGTTTTTCAAAAAGGTAGAGAGCTATTGCATGCTATTCCAAAAGAGAAATTGCCTGATGCTTTGCAAGAATTATCAAAGAAGGATTTAGAGAAATTTGTGATTCAATATCAAATGAAAAGAGATTTTTTGAAAAGTGCCATTGAAGTTTATGCTGAGCAAGTCAGCAATTACTATAATACTATTTACAAAAACGAAGAAGAAAAAACCTTTGAAATGGCGATACAGGCAATTATTCAAGAACAATTATCAGAGAAAGGATTTGGGAAATAAGGTTTAAAAAAATTGTCGGACACCTTTGAGGTGTCCGACAATTTATCTTTTCTTAATTTGAATATTTTAAACCTTAAAAACACGACCAAAATAAGTTCCAATTTCCGAAACCACCTCCGTTTTATCTTCTTCAATTTCAACGCCAGCAATCACTTTCGCCAAACGTTTTTTGTATTCCAATTGCATCATTCGACCAATCTGAATGCGCTGAGCTTGAGGCGAACCTGCACCGTGCATACTCTCGGTTAAGTAACCAACCGCATTGCGACCAAGCGTCATGTTTTCAATCAAACGTAAAACACGCATTCTATCTTCGGTAGAATACTCCATGCTACCACGAAGGTATTTTTTGATTAAATGTCCAATCTCAGGATGATTTAAATCTTTCTCTGATGGCATCGTTGCGACAATTCCGCCAGCAATATCTTGCGCTAATCTTCCGATTTCGTAAGGCAATTTAGTCACATGGTGTTTACAAACATTTGAAATCATTGGGTCACAAGAATAACAACCAGATTTGGTTTTGTAACCTTGATAAGAAGAAGCAATTCCTGTGCTATAAATCGTTTCATTCAAGAAAGACATTTCTATCAACTTATCTTTAATGTGCGAAGCTTTTTTGATACCGTTCATTTCAGCAACCGCAGCAGCAGCACCAATTAAAACATCTCCAACACCACTTTTACAAACATAACTGCGGCGATGATAAGCCGTAAATCGCTCGACTAACATGGCAGCAAAATCGTATTCGCCATCCATGAAAATGTATTTATTGGGTACAAATACATCATCAAAAATAACCATCGCTTCTTGACCGCCGTAGACTGCATTTCCAACGTCAATAGAGCCGCCTTCCATACTTCTAGAATCACAAGATTGTCTACCGTAAATGTAAGTGATACCTTTTGCATCAACAGGAACAGCGCCGATAATCGCATAAGATTTGTCCGCTTCTTGCAATCTCATGGTAGGCATGACGAGCATCCAGTGAGAATTAATACAACCCGTTTGATGCGCTTTTGCACCAGAAATATAAACACCTTCTTCGGTGCGACGAGTGACATGAACAAACATATCCGGGTCGTCTTGCTGATGAGGTGCCAGGCTTCTATCGCCTTTTACGTCTGTCATTGCGCCACCAATTACACCGTTCATTTCGTGCATCATTCTCACGAATCCTTGAAAACGCTGATGATAAGGCGTTTCGTGTTTTTCGTCAATTTCGAACGTCGTTGACCACATGCTGTTAATCGCATCCATTCCTACACAACGCTGAAAACACGTTCCTGTTAGTTGTCCAAGTTTGCGCTGCATCTTATTTTGCAACACCAACTCTTCCGCACTATGACAAATATTTAAGAAACGACTAACGGGTTCTCCAGTGAATTGTGACGTAACGCCAGCTAATTCTGGCTGCGTTTCGGCTAACTTATAAGTGGCCGCCATCGCATTGATTGATGGTCGAATTATCGGATGGTCAAGCGGTTCGGATACGAGTTCGCCGAAGAGATATATTTTTAAATCTCGACCTCTAAGTGATTCGAGATACTCGGCTTCGGTATTTATTTTTTTGATTTGATTAGACATATTGGAATTTTAGAAGAGAGACGAGAGAGCAGCGATTTTAAAAGAAATACACTTTGTCCTTTTAATCTCTGTTCTCTCGTCTCTACCTGTGGCGATAACTCGCTGCTCTCTGTTCTTTATTTTTTAATTATTTTTTGAACAGTTGTTCCATTTTTTGTACCAATTTGCAAGAAATAAACACCTGTATTGATGTCTTTCATTGAAATGCTATAAACAGAAGTATTGGGCGTTTGCCAGTTTCGGATAGTTTTACCCATGGTGTCAAACAAAGTAATTTCTTCGATTTCTTCATTTTCAATAACAATATTTAAAATATCATTCACAGGATTTGGGAAAACACGAATAATTGTTTCTGATAAAACCTCTTTATCTGAAACAACTGTTCCGCTTCTTGGACTCGGGTGTTGGTATTGAGCAAAGAAATCCCAAATGACTTTTGTCGCAGAAAAATCTTGGTTTGTATTTCCTAGCGTTGCAACTGGAAATGCACCAGGCCAAGAGTGTCCGCCATCTTGAATCACATAATAATGTACTTCTACATTATCATCACATTGACTGTGTACCGTCAAACTAGCCGTTGTATTATCAGTCGTATTAATGTCAGGCAAATTCGTAGTTGCACTGGTTTGGCAATTGTTAAATCCTTTCCACCAATTTACAGAACTGTCAATCGACGGATGAAATCCTGGCGAACCAGCAAATAAAACGGTTGAGTCAGAAGTTCCATGAATTTGCATCACAGGCGTTGCATGTGTTGGATTACAATTTGGAAAGTGTAAATCTGTCATTACGCCAGTCACAGAAGCCATTGCAGCAATTCTGTCAGACAATTCACAAGCTAACATATAACTCATAAAACCGCCATTAGACATTCCTGTTGCATATACTCGACTTAAATCTACCGTATAATCGGTGTACATGTAATCGATCAGCGTGTCAATGAATCCTAAATCATCAACATCGGTTAAGAAATAAGAATTCCAATGTGCCCCAGAAGTTCCGTTCTGTAAAGCACGAGTCAGTCCTTGTGGATAAACGACAATTACATTAGCGGTATCAGCGACGGAATTAAACGCAGAGTAGAATATTTGTGATTGAGCATTAGAAGTGTAACCATGCATATTAATCACCATCGGCAACTCTGCGCCTGCGGTGTATCCGCTCGGTAAAAAGACGGTATAAGCCCTTGTTTCGTTGTTGTGTGTAATAGATTTATTAATAATTGATTGGGCAGAAAGTGTTTGACTAAACACTAAAATAGCGACTAAAACTGTAAAAATATGCTTCATTAATGATTGATTTTTTTAGAATAGAGCAAGTGAATTAGTTGGCAGTATTTAAGTAGTAGTAGGCATACGAAATGCTGTAAAACAATACTTTAAGCTAAAATTATTGTCGAAATATCTACCTTAATCTACTTAAACAGGTTTAAAACTTTTTGTCTCGATTCTTAATGATGTATAAAAATTGTCTGGAAACTACTAACAAAACGATTCATTAACCGTTCATCTAGGAATTTTTTACAATTTCATAAAGTTATAATAATTCTTGATGTTTGGATAAGTAGATTGCTATAATTGTTCAATTATTGGTAAGCAGGTTGAGTAACCAAACAATTATAGCAATTCAACAATATTATTATCAAATTAAATAATTGCTTAGGAACGTGCAAATATTTTCTTCATTTAGATAAGATTTTTAATAGTTTGACTTCGCCAATTACGTTTTTCTATTCTTCTGACATTTTCCTTATTTTTTAATGTTTTTAGATATTGAGTAAGGATTTTTAATTCATTATCATTTGGTTCACCTTTAAATTCCTTTGGATAAATAGCATTTCCAAAATTGTCTTTTGATTTATGAGGTGTATCATCCAGCATTAGAATTCGTTCTAGTCTAAAACCTTTTCTTTTTAGTTTTTTTAGTGGTTTAATATAATGATAGTGATTTTGATAATCATCATTATAATAGCCATAATCATCTATTTGAAGATTTCTTCTGTAAGTACAGCGACTTCTTGCCCAAACGAATTCCAAGTCAATTTCTTGTGGAATGATTTGTTTTGTAATTGCTTCCACGTAGTCATCAGAAGCAGAAGACCAAATAGCAAGTAAAAAATCATCTTTTATTGCTTCAATAAATTCATCCAAATAGGGTCTTTTATAAACATAATAATCAAAAATGGTAAAATCCGATGATTGGCCTAATTCTTTATCTGTTGCGAAAATCAGCGTTTCGTCAACATCGAGTATCAATAATATTTTCTCCTCATTTTTAAATTTCATCTTATGTGAATAGTTTGGTTTCAAGGCTGATTAAAGAAGTTATTGCACTAGGCAGTAAACAGAATTTATTGATTTTCAATCCCGAGGTTTCGGGACAGGTTGTTTAAATTAAAGTATAGGGATCAGTTATTTACGGATTAAGGCACTCGGTTTTTAATCTTCATTAATGATAAATTCAACTCTGCGATTGAGTTGCTTTCCATTTTTGGATGCACTTTTTGCAATTGGCTGGCTTTCGCCAAAGCCTTTAAAGCGGAGTCGTTTTGCTGAAATCCCTTTTTTTGTTAAAAATTGGGCGACCGCTTCGGCTCTTGCTTGAGACAATTGCAGATTATACACTTCGCTCCCATCGTCGTCAGTG
>CAZMEH010000928.1:0-4320 GCA_964564885.1 uncultured Saprospiraceae bacterium
AAATTTAAAACTCAAATATGAGAATAATAGCATGCCTATTTATGGCTTTGATTGTTTTTAGTTGCAATACTGAACAACAAACAGAGTCGCCTAAAGAAGATCAATTTACTGTATTAGACACAACAGAACATGAACTGTTACGAAAATACACGCCTTTCACGTTGACAACGGATATTTCAATATTATCTGAGAATCAACAAAAAATGATTCCATTACTGATTGATGCAGCTAAAATCATGAATGAATTGTTTTGGTTTGAAGCTTATGGCGACAAACAAGCATTGATTGATGGTTTAGCGAACGACACTTTAAAGTTATATGCAAATATCAATTATGGGCCTTGGGATAGATTGAATGGAAACACTTCGTTTGTCGATGGCATTGACGAGAAACCGCTTGGCGCAAATTTCTATCCAACCGATATGACAAAAGCAGAATTTGAAGCTGCGGAATTGGAAGACAAAACAAGTCTTTATACTTTCCTTAGACGTGATGAAGCAGGAAAACTAAAAACGATTCCTTATCACGAAATGTTTCCAGCGCAAATCAAAAAAGCATCTGATTTATTAGCGCAAGCTGCTGAATTGGCAGAGGAAGCAGGTTTGAAGAAATACTTGACGCTTCGTTCAAAAGCCTTACTTACTGATGAGTATTTTGAAAGTGATGTCGCTTGGATGCAGATGAAAGACAATCAAATTGACTTCGTAGTTGGACCTATCGAAAACTATGAAGATGCGATGTTTGGTTATAAAGCAGCGCACGAAGGCTATGTTTTGATTAAAGATATGGTTTGGAGTAAGCGTTTGGCAAAATATGCTGCGTTTCTTCCAGCTTTGCAAAAAGGTTTGCCTGTTGATGATAAATATAAACAAGATCCTGTTGGTGGAAATTCTGAATTGAATGCTTATGACGTAGTTTATTATGCTGGCGATTGTAACGCAGGAAGCAAGACAATTGCGATTAATTTACCGAATGATGAAAAGGTGCAACAAGAAAATGGTTCTCGTCGTTTGCAGTTAAAAAATGCGATGCGAGCAAAATTTGATAAGATTTTAATGCCTATTTCAAAAGAAATCATTACGCCTGAACAACGTAAGCATATTACTTTTGATGCGTTTTTTAGTAATACAATGTTTCATGAGGTGGCGCATGGTTTGGGTATTAAAAACACAATTGACGGTAAGGGAACGGTTCGTAAAGCGTTGAAAGAACACGCTTCTGCATTGGAAGAAGGGAAAGCGGATATTTTAGGACTTTATATGATTACACAGTTGCATGAGCAAGGTGAATTGACTGGCGATATTAAGGATTATTACGTTACGTTTATGACGAGTATTTTCCGTTCTGTTCGTTTTGGTGTCTCAAGTTCTCATGGTAAAGCAAACATGATTCGCTTCAATTTCTTTAAAGAAAAAGGTGCATTTGAACGTTTGGAAGATGGAACTTACCGTGTTAATTTTGATAACCTACAACTCGCTGCGAATGATTTATCACAGTTGATTTTGAAGCTTCAAGGCGATGGTGACTATGATGGCGTTGCTGCGTTAGTAAAAGAAAAAGGTGTAATCGGCGAGCAATTGCAAGCTGACCTTGATAGGTTATCAGCAAAAGGTATTCCTGTTGATGTGGTATTTAGACAAGGTGTTGAGGTTTTAGGACTATAGATTTAATGTACAATTATTAAAAAAGCGAAGACATTTTCAATGTCTTCGCTTTTTGCCTTTAGGCTTTTTCTAAAGTAAACCCAAACGTAGAACCGACTTTTGGCAAACTACGAACATTAATGGTTTGTTCATGTGCTTCGATGATGTGTTTGACAATAGACAAACCTAATCCTGTACCGCCTCGATTTCTTGAACGACCTTTGTCAACTCTATAAAACCGTTCAAAAAGATGGACTAAATGGCTTTCTTCAATTCCAATTCCATTATCTGCAATTTCAATTAAAATTTCATTATCCATTTTATAGAAACTTCCCAAAGTTGCCCCATTTTTTTTCCCATATTTAATAGAATTAACTACAAGATTAGTTATTACTTGACGAACTGCTTCACGATCAGCGTTAACAATAAACGGACGATTGCTGCCTTCTTTAAAACCTAATTCTATATTTTTCTCTATCGCTGACATTTCTACATCTTCATAAACTTCTTTCATTAAAGTGTAAATATCGAATGGTTGAAATTCCATGGAAAGTTTACCGCCTTCGAGGTGAGAGATTTGTTCTAAATCTTGAATGATTGTATTTAGTCGCTCCAGATTGTTCGCCGCTTTATTCAAATATCTATCTCGAATTTCTGGATCTTGAATATCGCCATCTAAAATCGTGTATAAATAGCCTTGAATATTGAAAATCGGTGTTTTTAATTCGTGCGAAATATTACCCATAAAATTGCGTCGATAAGTCTCCATTTCTTTTAAGTTATCGATTTCTAATTTCTGGCTTTTTGCCCAGTTCATCACTTCCGCTTCTACTTCGTCAATGATATGATTACGCAATTCTATATTGGCTGGCGGCTCACCTTTTGCACGCTTTAAATGATGAATGGCTTTGTAGACGATTTTTATTTTACGATAAATAAATCGTTCTAAAGCATACATAAAAACATAATATCCTACGATGAATGTCAATAGAATGGCCATTGCAATGGCTATCCATGACACATCATTAAAGATCGTTTTTACCAATAATAAAATCGTTAAATTAACTCCAGCGATAGTGAATGAGGAGTATATCGCTAATTGTTGCGGTGTAGGATTTTTAAAAGACATGCCAATTATTTAAGTGAGCTAGTGATTGCCTAAGCTAAACCTCATAGGTTTTAGAAACCTATGAGGTTTGACAGTTGCTATTTTTTAAAATTCAAATTTGTATCCAATACCTTTTGTTGTTTTAATATAATTCGCACCAATCTTTTCTCTTAGTTTTCTAATATGAACATCAATTGTTCTATTTCCAACAATGACATCTGTGCCCCAAACTTTAGTGAAAATTTCTTCCCTTGTGAAGACTTTACCTGGTTTAGTGACCAATAAACAAAGCAATTCAAATTCTTTTTTAGCAAGAACGATTGCGCTGTCATCTTTATAAACTAAGACTTTATCTTTATCTATAACCAAATTTCCAACCTTAATCACCTTTGAATCTTCGTCTGGTTTATTATTGCCTTTTCTGCGCAACAAAGCGTTAATTCGACTCACTAGAACCCTTGGACGAATAGGTTTTGTGATATAATCATCTCCACCGACATCCAAACCTGCTATTTGAGTATAATCTTCATTTCTAGCCGTTAAAAACGCAATAAGCGTAGCGTCAAACTCAGGCATAGAACGAAGTTCACGACAAACTTCAACACCGTCTAATTCAGGCATCATGATGTCCAAAATTATCAAGTCTGGTCGAAACTTCTTTGCCTGCTCAATAGCTAAAGCACCATTACTAGCCGTGTTAATTTCAAAACCTGCACGTTCCAAATTAAACTGAATGAACTCCAAAATGTCTGGTTCGTCATCAACTACTAGTATTTTTTTTGGTCTATTTTCCATATCCGTTTCGCTTCTAATTATTACCTTTTTCAATTTATTGAGAAACAATATATTCACTCCCAGCATCCAAATTGATTTTAAATTTGAACGCAAAACTAGTTAAGTGATATGTACTAACTTTCAACAAATTGTTAAGATGAAATTAATTTAATCCTTAAATATTACTACAATGTAAATGAATGATTATCTAATTGTAAAGAAAATTAGGTTCTTTGAATATTATTGTGAATTTTTCAAAAACAGCAAACGGCGCACAATAGGACATTTTACAACCATTACTTTTTCACCAAAAAATTCAAAAAACCATTTATTTTTCCATTACCTTTTTATTGCCGATACTATCAGCTGTCGCTGAATACAATTTTTCATACAAATCAGGGTTCTTTGTATAAAAATCTAAGCTTTGGTAAAAGTCTGCTTCTTTGACATTGTGCAATTTAAAAATATAATAATAATATAAATTAGCGACACTATCTTTTTCTATCTTATTAATACCCTGCAACTCTCCTTCCAGTAGATGAACATCAGCTAAAACTTCTGCCATTTTGCTAAAAGATAAGCTAGGTTTTTCTATCACTTCGCTTGAAGAGCAATTCCAAAGTATTAAACTGAAACTTAATAATAATACAAAAAAATTATTGTACGTTTTTAATGCAACCATATAAAGTAATTTGAGTACAAAGATAGCAAAACTAAAATCGCTGGTGTTTGGAACTAATGAAATAGAGCAGAAAATAGAGATATTAAACTCGATTATTTTAATTTTTTTCAATG
>CAZMEH010000929.1:0-2188 GCA_964564885.1 uncultured Saprospiraceae bacterium
AAATAGTCGAAAAACGACTCCAATAATGGTTGCACAAAGTATGCTTAGTATTAGAAAAATCATATAGTAATTGGTTGAAAGAAATTATTTTCTTAGAAGTTTAAAAATGAAGCTGCAAAAAAGACCAGCGAAGGCGCAAGGTATTAGTAAAATCCCATAGATAAAGATTCCGCCAAACATAATTAATATGCAATCCCAAAATAAATAGAAGAGATAAATAATGAAACTATAAATACTAAGCATTTTACCTTCGTCCATCCATTCCATAAATAAAAAGTAAGGACGCATTAATAGAAATGTTAATATTACAGGTATTCCTGCCGTATTTAAAATAGTTTGTGCAGCATAGTAGATAACATCGTGTTCTCGTTTAATGAAAATACGTTCGCCCAATTGTCTACCAAATTTTATTGAAAATATTATTAATAACGGAATATATAAATCAAAAAAATGAACGGTAATTTGGTCTTCAAAAATCTCGATATTAAACAGTTCTAAATTAGACGAAACAAAATAAAACAATGGAATGCTACCAATTCCAGCAAAAATGAAAGTACATAAACTTCCAATTTGTTGTGCTTTAGTTAGAGTCATATGTTTGTTGAGTTATAATAAGTATATAATATATCGCTGCCGATTTGCTGTTCTTCGTTTGGCGCAATAGGCAAAACAGGCGCTGCAATGCCTTTGGTGAGCCATTTATCACCAACAAAAACACGAGCTTCGTTCCAAAGTCCTTTTTCTATAAAATGCTCCAAAGTAATTGCGCCACCTTCTATGATAACAGAGCTAATTTTTAATTGATATAGTTTTTTCAACAACTGTTTCAAAAATCCTCTTTCAAAATTGATTTCTAAATATTCTAATAAGACATTTCTAGCCGCTTGAGGTGCTTTCTCACAAATGATAATTGTGCGAGCAATGCCATCCATAACCGAATAATCATCCGTCAGTTTCAAACGTCTATCAATAATCAATCGGACAGGCGAAGCTCCAAACCAAAGCCGATTAGTCAGTTTTGGATTATCAACTTTAATCGTATTTGTTCCTGTTAAAATGGCTGCTTCTTCGCTTCTCCATTTGTGTACCAATCTTTTAGAATATGGATTAGTGAGCCAGATTTGCTTATCCATTCTTCCTAGGAAACCATCTTTGGATTGCGCATATTTTAAAATAACATAAGGTCGCTTTGTTTGGAAATGATGAAAAAATCGCCTTGCCACAAACTTTCCTTCCGCTTCCAAAACACCAGAAATCACTTCAATGCCTTGGGTTTTTAGCTTTTCAATACTTTTGCCAGCCACTTTTGGATTTGGGTCAACTGCACTAATCACCACTTTCGGAATACCTAAAGCCAATATCAAATCAACACAAGGCGGCGTTTTCCCTTCATGGAAACAAGGTTCAAGCGAAACATAAATCGTCGATTGTGTCAACAAATGTTTGTCTTCTTCTTTTACACTCTTCACAGCATTTACCTCGGCATGACCTTCGCCATATCGCTCATGATAACCTTCACCAATGATTTTGTCTTCATGTACAATGACGCTGCCGACCATCGGATTTGTTTTTACGTGTCCAATGCCTAATTTCGCTAACTCAAAGCAGCGGCGGATGTATTTTTCGTGCGTTTCCATAAATGCAAATTTAAGTAAATCAAGGTTGGAATTCAACGTTTACTAAACTTTTGAAGTTTAGTAAACATAAAACCGAAAGAAATCAACTTTAAAACACTTAATCTATTTTCACTATTTATAATATCGGGATTTACTTGGTTGATTTGAGTAATTTTATGATGAGCAATTACATTCCTTCGATTATCATCTTTACTTCAAATACAAAACATGAAAAACTTCTTTTTTATCTCTTTATACTTACTACTATCTTTTAATGGTTTTGCACAAAGTCCGCAGCAAGAAATTCTAGAACTTCAACGAGAAAACGATAGTTTAAAAATGGAACTAGCGCAATGTAGGTTTGAAAAACTAGACTTGAAATTGAACAACATTTCATTAAACGAAAAGGATTATTCTCAAAGGCAATTTTTATCATTAATAAAAGATGTTCTATGTATTAAAGAACACTTATTTTTACTAAGGTGCAAGATTCAAGAAAAAGTTAAAAGGGGGTAGACAAGAGCACATAATAGGTGAAAATAAGGCTGTCGAAGTTAGGTTAAGCGCATCCA
>CAZMEH010000930.1:0-2727 GCA_964564885.1 uncultured Saprospiraceae bacterium
TTGCCTTATCAATCTAATTCAAACAAAAATAATAAATCACCTAAACAACCTTTTTCTGTTATTAATAAGAAAAATAAAACACCAATTGCAAGCGATGATATTATTAGTAAAAATGATAAAAATAACGGTACTCAAAAACAATTGAATAGTAATAAATTGGATAAAACACCAATTGCAAATGATCATAAAATAAGTAATCCGTCAAATACTATTGATAATAAACCGAAAGATAAATTACCGCAAACTAATGAAGACATAGTATTGGGTGAGCCATTTCTATTGGATAGAATTCGCAATAGTCAAATAGATAATTTCGATGCTTTTATTATGGCTGAACAAAAGCCAACGATAACAAAACCAACATTTAAACCTCGCTTTATAGCTGGTGGATTTGTACATTCATTTCAAACAAGACCTGATTTTAAAGAGCGTCCTGGTCCACCGCCACCAGGTGGAAATCCATTCAGAAACCATCGTGTAAAACCTGCAATTGGTTTGGCAGTCGGTGCGAAAGTTGGTTTGCAACTCAATAAACATTGGTCAATCCACAGTGGATTAGCGTATCAGCAAGAAAAAATTGAAATGAAATTGGTTGACCGTCGAGACTATAGAGAGGATAGAGAAAATGACATTGGTAACAATCGAGAAGGTTATCAAACAGACTATGTAACGCAATCGCCTTTTGGTGAAATTCGTGTCAATGGAGCGTTTACGAAGAACAAAGATGATAATATTGAAAATGAACCTTTTGATATTGAAATAAATGGTACACATCAGTTGACGAGTTTAAATATTCCGTTATACGTTCAAGTACAAAACCAGAAAGGAAGATTTGTTTATGGTCTAAAAGCGGGTATTTATGGGCGAAATATTATTAATAGTTCTTTTGATGCGACTGCAATTACATCTTCTATCTCCGCATTAAAATCTAGTGAAGTCACCGTTATTGAGCAACCTAGGATTAGTGATAAATGGACGGCTGATTTCCTTGGCGGTATCGTCTTAGGATATAAACATAATGAGCATATTCTAGTTAGCGTCGAACCAACTGCTTTGATGTCGCTTGGCAATAAACACGAAAGTCAATACGGCGGCACTAAAATGAAAACCTTCGGCAGTCAATTAGCTGTTCAATATACTTTTTAAAGAAGATCGTCCACGAGCACTCGAGACTGAGAGAAGTCAGATCATTCGCTTTGCTCATTGAGAGATCGCCTTTGGCTGAGAGATTTACTTATTGGTGAATGTTAATTTCTATTTCAAATAACTAGTCTTTATTCAACAAAAAGACCTCGTTTTCGATTAATCGAAAACGAGGTCTTTCTTCAAATATAATTTCCGTTCACTAAAGAGAATCTCTCAGCCGAAGGCGGTCTCTCAATGAGCGAAGCGAATGGTCTGACTTCTCTCAGCCGAAGGCGGTCTCTCCTAAACTTCTTTTCCTACTTTTTCTAGTAGTGCTTTCGTTGCTTTGATGCCGTCGAATGGACTTAGAATATCTCCTTCGTACTCAACACCAACGTAACCTGTATAGCCAGCCTCTTTCACGATTTTCATCATTTTCTTATAGTCGATTTTGGTTTCGTCACCATTTTCGTCAAAGTTGTATGATTTTGCGCTAACTGCTTTTGCTACTGGCATAAATTTCTGAACACCATCGTACATGTCAAACTCTTTGAGACATTCACCTTTCCATTGCTCTCCGCTATCCCGCTCTACACAGAAATTACCAAAGTCAGGTAACATACCGCAATTTGCCATATCGATTTCCTTCATCACTTTCATCATCCAATCTGCATCAGACGAATAACTACCATGATTTTCAACAATCACGTTTATATCAAAATCCTTTGCAAAAGTAGCCAAAGAACCTAAACCGTCAACTGCTGCGGCAGCTACTTCTGCCCTAGTTCCTTTACCAAAAGAATTGACACGAATAGAATGACAGCCTAAAAACTGAGCCGCTTCCACCCATTTGTAATGATTTTCAACAGATATTTTGCGCTCTTTGTCATCTGGTGTGCCAAGATCGCCTTCACGGTCAACCATGATAATTAGGCTTTTTACGCCATTATCATCCGCACGTTGTTTCATCTGACCTAAATAATCCATGTCCTTTGCCTTGTCTGCAAAGAAAGCATTCACATATTCAATCGCATCAATTCCAAATTCATTCTTTGCCGTGGCTGCAAAGTCTAAATTATCCATTTTGTCCGTTCCTTCTGCAAAAAGTAACTTATTCAAAGACCATTGTGCTAATGATATTTTGAAAAATAATTCACTGGATTCAGAAACGATTTCAGTTGTTTTCTCCTCACCTTTTGGCGAACAGCCTATCAAGCCCATTCCAAGAGCTAATGCGCCAGATTGGTATATAAATTTTCTTCTTGTTGATTTCATAATTAGTTAGGTTTAAAATTTTTGATTATTAATCGTCCTTACAATAATACAATTCTTCCATCTTTTCTAAAAATGAAAATATGGAATATAATTCAAAACAACATTTTATAAGGCTTTAAGAGGTTGAAAGTCAGATCGCCTACGGCTGTCAGAAGTAAACAAGCAACAGCATTTATAGCTATCTTTCGATTGTTTATTTTTCAAAATTTAAAGCCTTATTAAAGATGCTCTAAATACCTCTCCGACAGCCGTAGGCGTTCTGACTTCTGACTTCTGACTTCTGACTTCTGACTTCTGACTTCTGACGATTAGTACCTAGACCCTAGT
>CAZMEH010000931.1:0-3703 GCA_964564885.1 uncultured Saprospiraceae bacterium
ATAGTTATGATTGTTTGATTGTGAAAAAGTGTGATTTAGGATAAAAGAAAATATAGCACAAATATTCAATTCGTAATTCTACATTCGCAATTAAACAAGTCCTTCTTTGATTAAATCATGCAAATGAATAATTCCAACATATTGAGTATTATCCAAAACAACTAATTGCGTAATACTAAACTCTCGTATGGTCGATAGTGCTTTGACTGCTAGTTCATTTTGTTGAATACTTTTTGGTGTAATATTCATAATATCGCTTGCTTTGATATTCGTCAAATCCGTGTGTGTAGAAAGCATTCTTCGCAAGTCGCCATCAGTAATAATGCCTTTCAGATTATCGTCTTTATCAAGAACAGCCGTTACGCCCAATCGCTTTGATGAAATCTCAATAATGACTTGCTGAATCGTGAAATCAGTGTAAACAACTGGTTTTTCATTATGAATAAAAATATCATTCACACGTAAGTAAAGCTGTTTCCCGAGTGCGCCACCAGGATGGAACTTTGCAAAATCCTGCGGTGTGAAACCTCGTAACGCCAAAAGCGACATCGCCAAAGCATCGCCCAACGCAATTTGAGCGGTAGAACTAGCCGTCGGCGCAAGATTATTTGGGTCAGCTTCCTGCGTAACTGGCGTAAACAGGTGATAATTAGTGTGTTCGGCTAAGTAAGATTTTTCATTACTCGTCATCGAAATCGTTATATTTCCTAGCGTCTTGATGAATGGAATCAGCACTTTCATTTCCGAAGTAGTTCCACTTTTGGACAAACACAAAACAATATCGTTTTCTCGAATCATTCCCAAATCACCATGAATCGCATCAGCTGCGTGCATGAAAATCGAAGGCGTTCCTGTTGAATTCAGTGTTGCCACAATCTTTTGAGCGACCAAAGCACTTTTCCCAACGCCCGTTACAACGAACCGACCTTTTGATGCAAATATTAATTGCACCACCTCTTCAAATCGATTATCTAAACTAGCTTTCAATGCTTCCAGCGTTTCAATTTCAATTGAAAGCGTTTCTTTTGCTATTTCTAATATGTTTATATTCTCTTTCACCACTTGCAGATTACAAATCTTATAGTTTTTTGAAACCTACGATACTGATAATAGATAGATGATGGTTATTCTTCACTTCCTACAACCCTGAAAGGATTGAATTTGAGTAGCCATGGGTATAAACCCGTGGAAAGTATAGGATATTTTTTCGAACTCTGAAAGAGTTCTACACTTATAATTTGTTGATTTAGTGTAGAACTCCTTCAGAGTTCGATAATTCTTACTTCTTGACCACGGGTTCATCCCGAGTGTTCGGGATAGCTACTCAAATTGAACCCTTTCAGTATTCTAAAAACAAAAAACACCATTACTCATCTATACATTTATATAAGTACCGCAGGTTTCAAAAACCTATAAGATTTAGGATTGTAATAATTTTCATCAAAAAAAATCAAATATCGCTCTTTTTCACACCTTCCTTATTATCAAAATACAAAAAGAAAATGTAATTTTCCGCTTATGCCAAAAAGACAAGAATTAACCTGTGAATTTAGCCAACGCAATGGCATATTTAAATTGAATGATGATATTAATGGAAAAATCATCGTTCAACCGCTCTCGCATATCTCATTCTATAAAATCATTTTTGAAATATACTGGTCCATCTCTAGTGGTAAAAAAACCGAAGAAACGTTAGTCAGAAAACAAGAATACGCCACACAGCGCAGAGATTGGGAAGTAGGAAAACGTTATGAATTGGCTTTTTCCTTCAAAAGTCAAGCACCGCTTTCTTTTTCTAGTAAGCAATTAAAAATCGAGCAATATTTAAAAGTAAGGATAATCAAACACGAAACAGGTTGGTCATTAGGAAAAAACCATCCAGATTATCAGTTTCTATATACTTTTCCTTATCAATTAAATTCAAGTCCAGATTCATATCAAATCGAAAAAACAGCTTTAGACGCTAATTACAATGACTTTATTCCTTACTTAGCTATACCCGCAGGAGTTGGTTTATTAGGTCATTTAGCTGGCTTGCCATTAATGGATTTTTTAAGTACAGGAATATTTGGCGGTGGTTTATATTATACATTTATTGGTTTTGGAAAACTAGGAAAGGTCAAAGTTACCGCTTCTCCTTTTGACGATACGCATTTTCAAGTGCAAATGAATATTCAACGAAATTGGGCTAGTATCGAAAAAATTGAATTGATTCATTTTGTTAGTTATTTACCTATACATCTTAGTAACAGTCGCCCCAAAATAAATGATTTTCCAGTCAAAAGATTACTTTATCAGGATTTTGAGACAATTGATAAAGCGGATATTAATATAGTTCGCTCTTATCATTCCATCAATTTGCCGCCAACAATCACGACAAAATATTTTGATATTTATTGGGAATTAGAAGTAATTATTCATTTGAAAAATAAAAAAACGAAGCGAATAAAACTTGACACACCAATGAATATTCTTGTTCGCTAATCGAATAATAAAATCACTTCATCTGAGAAAATGGATTTTATAAAAAAATGTGTATAACTAAAAAATATACACGCTTCAAAAAAACTGAATAACCAATGCAAAAAAGCCCTCAATTAGTCAATATTAGCTGTGATTTCAATAAATTAGAACAAACATTTGTTGCTGGCGAATCCATCGCTGGAACTATCATCGTAGAACCAAACTACGACCTTGAATTCAAATCTATTCGCTATTCTATTTGCTATACTACTAAGTCTAAATTTAATTCATACAAAGAAAATGAAGTACACTTAGACGTACTAAAATTCACTTCTAATACTTGGAACAAAGGTAGAGAATATAGCTATCCATTCAAGAAAATAATCAATCAACCTACTTCCTATAAAGGTCATTTATTTGATATTGAATGGAAATTGAAAATTTATATTGTATTCACCAATGACGTCAAAAAGATAGCTCAACAGGTTGCATTACGTACTTTTGATATTAAACGGGTTGTTTTTCCAAGTATTAATTTAATTAAAAGCTTTCCTTTTAAAGTTTTAGTTGGACAAAAAAAACAGCAAACCGTAGCTATTCAGCAATCATTTACTCATAAAAAGCATATAACCGCTTTTGTCATTCCTACAGTGATTGGTATTTTAGGTGTGATTTTCAACTTAAAAGGAATCTTAGGTTTACCTGTTCCTATTTTTGAAATTATTGGTAGCCTAAGTCTTATTTTTGCGGTTCGCCATATTATACTTGGCTTCGGAAAATTTGAAGAATTTACATTTGAAGTTTTGCCAAGTCAGATTGGACCACCTTATTTTCCTGTAAAATTCACGGCGGATGGAAAATGGAATACCATCAAGTATTTTAGTGCTTTTTATAGTGTTTCTGAAAGGAAATATAGCAATAATAGTAGCACATCAACTAGGTATGAATCGAAAAAAATTCATCAATTAGCAAAAATGATTCAAAAGGAAGTGACTGGAAATGAAACGATTCTTTTAATGCCTTTTCCAAGAAAAACCGATGTTCCTGTTTCTTTAATAGATGAAAATTTTTGGATAGAATGGGAAATGGATGCCATGATTCAATTGAACAATGGCAGGAAGAAAAAATATCGTTTTAAATTTTTGACATTTTTGTAAGAGAAGTCAGAAGTCAGTTATAAGGATTGAAAAGAACATAAATCAAGATATTTTATGGCTCTTAGAAGAATTTAGTGGAAACA
>CAZMEH010000932.1:0-13348 GCA_964564885.1 uncultured Saprospiraceae bacterium
ACTAATCACTAATCACTAATCACTAATCACTAATCACTAATCACTAATCACTAAGAATTATTTTCCTTCTAAATATCGTCCGATATGATAAGAAGTATTGTGTTTTTTAGAATATGGAAGAGGAGTTAACCTATCTTTTTTACAAGACAAATCTACATTTTTTTCTACCAAAAGCTTGACCATTGGGAAGTCCTCTAAATCAATGGCTTTAAACAAATCATCACAGCTAATCGCAATGTCATACTTCAACAATAACTTAGCTAATTCATAATCTTTTTCATTGATTACAATGATTAAGGCAGTTTTTTTTTCTTTGTCTGTAATATTTACCTCCGCACCGTTTTGTAACAATTTATGAACCATTCCCATGTTTTTGTTTGTCACCGCTCTATGTAGAAATGGTAAAAAACCTTCGATTTGTTGGTTGACATCTGCACCAGCTTCGATTAGTTTATAGGCTAAGGTCGAATTAGAATTGACAAAAGCATAATGAAGCGGAGATTTTCCATCGCTATCAATACTGTTTAATCCTGTTTTATGTTTGATTAAAACGCTTGCAACATCTTCTTTTCCTTCCTTCACTGCTTTAAGTGTGAAATTGTTGGTGTCTTCATGAGACAAAGCACCTAAACTTAGAACAAATGCAAACAGTTTGCTATTGTCATATAAGTATTCACTTCCGTATAATTGCAATAATCGACTGGGTTCGTCTCCATGTTTGACTAATTGTGCAACGATTTTTCTATCATCATTTTTCACGGCAATAGCTAATAAATCTTCTCTTGCAAGCCCACTATCCGCACCATTTTCTAGTAATAATTGAGTAATTACTAGATTGTGCTGATGAACTGCCATAGACAAAGGCGAACCAAATTCAGTATTAGACGATACAGGTAGATTGATAGTTGCCCCTTCACTAATCAGTAATTTTACGGCATCAGAATGATTTGCTTTTACTGCATAGCAAAGTGGCGTATAGCCTTTTACATCTTTTAGATTGATAGCCGTTCTGTATTTTAGAAGCAATTGAATGACTTCTGTTTTATTATGTTCAGCAGCTAAATGAAGTAGTGTTTTCTTTTCAATATCATTATTAACATCATTGTACGATAAACTATTCCTTAATAAAAAGCCAAGTAATTTCGGGTTATTCAACAATTCATCAAACTCAAAATCTCCGATACTTTCATTATTTGAATCTGGACGTAACTGTAATAAGGCTAATGCTCGTTCTTTATCCCAAAGGGCGCAATCAATTTTAATCGTACTTCTATTTGCACCTTTACTAATCATATATTTTGCCATTTCTATATCAAAAGGACAACCTAATTCTATAATTTTAGGGTCAGCACCGTTTTCAAGTAAGAAGTCAACTAGTTCTTTTTTATTATGATGAAGCGCATACTCCAATGGAAACATGTCATCGCAACAAGCTTTGTTCAAATCAGCTCCATTATCTATTAGAAAACGCATTAATGAATAATCATCTCTGGAAAGTGCAATTTGGATTGGGCTAACAGAAACCCGTTCTATCAAATGATTGTCACTAGAATTGGCTTTTAAGTCTATTTCGGAAACATTAGAAGAGAAAAAATTAATCATTATCCTATCCATTTCAATGAAATAGGTTTTTTGAATTACATTACATTGACAGTTAACAGCTGCTCCTTTTAGAAATAATGCTTGAATTTTAGCATAGTTTGACGGTACTTGTACAATTTCTTGACAAAGTAATTGAGTAGGAGACGTAGCTGTTTGCCCGTTTGTATCAATACTAATAAATACTAGAAGCCAACTAATCAGTACTACATGATATAGATTAGTTGTATTTATATTGTTCATTCTTTTCTTTTAGGTAATGTACTTGTTCGTATCATCATATATGCTGAATTTGAAAAAATATAGTGTCGATATTAGTTATTGAGCAATATTAAAATAGAAACTCAGGATGCTTGTTTCCTAAGTGAGTAGGTTTTTATATTGATTTTCATACTACTGTATATTTTTTTAGAACAGAGGAAAGAGATTTTTTTTATATTTTCATCATTGATAATCAATGAATTAAGAGTTCTATTTCTTATCTCTGTTCTCTCTTTTTTAAAAGGTATAGTAGTATGATTGATTTTATAATCAATGGTTTTAACACTAAAACATGATGCTAAGTTAGCGCAAAAAAAACGCATATTTTACCTTTGCTTATATAAAATCATTTTGTGCTCAGTCTTTTAGCGATAGAAAAAAACCATTTCGGAAATAATCGCATAATATAAATACCGACTACTTCTTTTTTTCCAATATAAACCTCTTCTCTACGCTTACGGATACCATTAAGGATACGTTTACTGACATATTCAGTAGTCATGCCTTTTTCAATAGCTGCATCTAATTTCGTTGAGGTTTCACTATTTTTTCTGAGTGCATTTTGAGCAATTTTGGTTTTTACATATGCAGGACAAGCAGTCATTACATGAATATCATGTGAATAAACCTCTGCACGTAAAGCATCAAAGAAACCATGACACGCAAATTTTGAAGCACAGTAAGCAGATCTTTCTGGTACTCCAATTTTTCCACTAACGCTTGTGACCGTAATGATTTGACCAAGTTGATGCTGTATCATGCTAGGAAGTATCGCTTTGGTCATCGCTACTGCACCAAAAAAATTAACATCCATAATTCGCTTATCAATATCTAAACTACAATCAATCGCTTTTGCCCTTTGGCTAATGCCGCCATTATTAATTAGTATATCTATTTTTCCTATTTCTTTGAGCACTTGCTTCACTTTCGGTAAAATACTTTGGTGTTCGCTTAAATCAAGCGGAACAATAATAATTTTATTGGGATAACCTTCGCAGCGATTTTTTACTTCTTCAAGAGTGGCTTTTCGCCTAGAGGATAAAATAATCCTTGCGCCTAACTTACTTAAATCATAGGCTAATTGTTCACCTATTCCAGAGGAAGCACCTGTTATCCAGATGTTTTTATTATAAAAATAATTTCGTTCGATTTTGCCAGAAGGTAAAGCAGTTGCCATAAAATATTAGTGTTCAGCGGTTAGTGTGCAATATGCAGATATTTCTTAAACAAGTTCTAAAAGTGGTTCTTTGAAAAGTTCAGTGATAATTTTTTTTCGCAGATAAAATACTTTATCATGCGCTGTTAGCTCACGAGAAATCGTGGCAGGCTGTGTGCCATCAGTCGACTTTTGAAACTTTTACGTGATTTTTTAAAGAACCCAATTTAAAACGGCTAATAATGTGATTTTTTATTTATGGCTTTGGGTATATATGTAAAATGTATTTAATGAAATATGTTTCTTCACTAAGAGCCGTTTTTTTGTAAAAAACTACTGAACCCGTAACTCTTATATTTTTAAATATGGGATCATTATTAGAACTTGTTTAAGAATGAGTTCTTAAACAAGTTCTAAGTTGAAAATTATCCAAAAAAAATATAATTATCTGAATTAACAACCTATAAGATGATACTCAGATCAACATTTTCTCTAATCAATTCGTTTGCTCTTTTTACTTTCCAAGGTGTTCTAGTATTAATTTTTACTTCAATTCTACTAATTTTTAAAACAGAACCATAGGTGTCTAGAAAAGTTTGAATAAGTGGAATATTATGTTTTTCGATATAATCTCTAGATTTAGAGCTGACTGTTCCAAGGCTAGTAACGATTATTCCAGAAAGCGGTGATTCGTGATGACCTTCACGTTCTGCAATAGCTTTTATTTTGAATATAGCCTCCTCTAGTCGAGTAATACTAACGACTAACAATAAATTGTTAAAGCGTTTGAGTTCTTTCTTATCAACCAAAGAACCTGCAACAATTTCTTCTACTTGATTATCAAGAAAATCTTCATTCATTAAGACCTCACCCATCACAGCATCTTTGACACTGACCATTAAAGGATTGCTGAGTGTTTTATCATAAGGAATAAGACCAAGTAAAGGAATACCGATTTGGTCGAGGTGTTTTCCCATATAATGCTTAATTTTTTCAATTTTATCTGGTCTAACTTTATTAACGATGACACCAATTATGGGTACTTTTTGCTCCCGAAAAACAGCCATAGACAAATGAAGTCTATCAATGGTGTTACCAATTCCACCTTTCGCAATCATAATGACACCTGCACCAAGCATCTTGGCAACGCGTGCATTTGATAAACCTATTACTCGACCAACGCCAGGATGTCCTGTACCTTCATAAACAACCATTTCGTGGCGTTTTTCTAATCGCTTCGCAGCATTATAAACAAGGCTTTTCAAATCATATTTTTCAGGATGACCTAAGAAGTCAGCAGTTGCGCCTTTGCCGATAATGATTGGACTATGAATCTCTGGTTCTATCTCAAATTTCATTACTTTAGAGAAAAGTAAGGTGTCTTTATCGACTCTAGGGAAGCCTTCTCGCTCCAATTCTACAAATTCTTGCCCAACAGGTTTACAATAACCTGTGTCAATATTTCTGGCTTTTAAAGCATGGATAAGCCCAAGTGTAGAAGTGGTTTTTCCAACATGTTGGTTAGTTGCTGCTATGTATAACTTGTTGTATTTCATATTTAATGGAATTTTGGAATTTTGGAGTAGTGGAACAATGGAATGTTGGAGTAATGGAATTTAGGTTACATATAATGTGGGTTTATATCAACTCCAAGTCAAATTTAAGAGAATTTAAAGTAAAACATTGATTATCTACCCAAATTATATAGAACCTAAATTTAATATTTCAATACTCCAAAACTTCACTATTCTCATTACTTCATCCTTCCATTAATTAACTATTTTTCAAATGCTTAATATATTTCATCAGTTCCGTTTCATCAAACATTAGAACTTCTCTTGCTTTACTTCCTTGATTTGCTCCAACAATACCAACGGCTTCTAATTGATCCATGACACGTCCAGCCCGATTATAGCCTAATTTCAAACGACGTTGAAGCATAGAAGTTGAGCCTTGTTGATTGCGAACGACAAGAAGTGCGGCATCTTCAAAGTTTTCATCAAAATCAGCCCAGCGCATCACGCCTTTGTCCTTGCTACCTTCCTCTGTGCTATATTCTGGCAAGAAAAATGGTTCTGGATAGCCACGTTGACCAGAAATAAATTCAATAACACTTTCAACTTCTGGCGTATCGACAAATGCACATTGCAAACGAACAAGATTTCCACCAACGGAAAGCAACATATCACCTCGACCAATCAATTGTTCTGCTCCGCCAGTATCCAAAATGGTACGAGAGTCAATCTTGGAAGAAACTTTAAAAGCAATTCGAGCAGGGAAATTTGCTTTAATTACACCTGTGATAATATTCACGGACGGACGCTGAGTAGCGATAACCAAGTGAATACCAATGGCACGAGCCAATTGTGCCAAACGACCAATTGGTAATTCAATTTCTTTACCTGCGGTCATAATCAAATCCGCAAATTCATCAATAACTAAAACAATATAAGGTAAAAAACGATGTCCTTTTTCTGGATTAAGGCGACGTTTTATAAATTTCGTATTGTACTCCTTGATATTACGGACATGCGCTCGCTTGAGCAAATCGTAACGAGTATCCATTTCAATACACAGCGAATTAAGCGTTGCGGTAACTTCTGTAATTTCGGTTATAATTGGCTCAAATTCTGGAACATAACCTATAAAGTGATTCTCTAATTTACTATATAATGAAAGCTCCACCTTCTTTGGATCAATTAAAACGAGCTTCAATTGTGAGGGATGTTTTTTGTAAAGCAATGAGATTAAAACCGTATTAATACCGACCGATTTACCTTGACCTGTTGCACCAGCGATAAGCAAGTGAGGCATTTTAGCTAAATCAACGACATAAACTTCATTGGAAATGGTTCGACCAATAGCAATGGGCAAATCCATTTTAGCCTCTTTAAACTTCGGAGATTCTAATGTTTCACGCAAGCCAACAATACGGGTCTTCTTATTTGGTACTTCAATACCAATAGTACCACGACCTGGAATTGGCGCAATAATACGGATACCTAAAGCAGCTAAACTCAAAGCGATATCGTCTTCAAGGTTTTTGATTTTAGAAATACGAACACCAGGCGCAGGAATGATTTCATAAAGCGTTACGGTTGGTCCGATAGTGGCTTTAATCTTCGTAATCTCAATTTTATAATTGAGTAAAGTTTCAATAATTTGATTCTTATTCTCTTCCAATTCTGCACGGTCAATTTCTAAGTCATCTTCATATTCAATGAGTAATTGTAATACAGGATGCTTGTATGACGACAAATCTAATGTTGGATCATAAGGTTCAATATGATCTTTGTTTTCTTCTGTAATAGACAACGATGGTGGTTTGAAGTTGCCTTCTACTTCTTCTGGAACTGCTTTTTCCTTTTTTGGAATGACCACTTCCATGTCATTATTATCAGCAGAAAGAGGAACCGCTTTCTCTCGTTTGCTTGTATCAATATCAACGAAATCAATCTTACCTTGCGTGAGTAGTGTTGCATCTTCTTGATTTGCAACTTCTAATTGAGTTGGATCTACATCCGTTTTTGTTGTAGGCTTAAGCGTTTCAGTCTGCTTTGTTGTTTTGGGTTTAGTCGTTTGCTTAACGGGCTTCGCAGGCGGCACATAGTCGGTTTGAATACGCTTCGCATAATGCTTGAATTGAGCAGGGAAATAGCTTCTAATAAAGAGCTGTAATTCGTACTTGAAATAGTCTGCTGTCCAATCATTGAAGTTTGGATTCTTGAACCAAATGAATGTACCAATGATAGATGCAAATATTAAAACACCTGTTCCAAATCCTCCTATGGCATTATTAAGCCAACTATTGATACCTTTTCCAAAACTTCCGCCCCAAAAAAATGGAGAATCACCAGCTAGGAATGCAAAGAGAATAGCTAACCATAGCATAATTAAAATACTATAAGTGAAGAGTTTTCCTAGTTCGGATAAAGGTCTTTCAAAGATGAGGTTGATACCTGTTCTGAAAATTAAAAATACAACAATAAAAGAGGGTAATCCAATGCCCCAGTAAAAGAATTGATGCGAAACATATGCGCCTAATCGACCGAGCCAATTATGAATTTGGACATCTGATTGTCCTAAGATTTCAAAATTGTACCGAAGTACATAGCTTTGGTCATTTTGCCAAGTAGACAAATAGGAAATGAAGGCTATTAAAAAGTAAAATGCAATAATGAGGCAGACCAATCCTAGTAGTTTTGGGAAGCGTTCGTCCTTAAACTTAAGATTAAAATTAATGGGTTGCCTTTTTCTTTTTCCTTTCGCCATCGAATTGTTGAAATTGTTTGAAATTTTAGATCAGAGAGCAGAGATGAAACAAGAGAGAAGTATTCTTTATTTTCTAATCTTCTAATAAAATAGCCTTTATGCTCTGTTCTTACAAACAAAAATAATAATAATTGACTGGATAAGGGCGAAATCAAGAAAAGAATGTAAGCGAAAGAATGTAATTTATGGTTTGCTATTAGTTAATTGGTTATTTTGAAGGAGTTATTATACTTAATGAGGGATTAAGGGACGAGTTGTTGAGTTGTTGAGTTATCGAAGGATAAATTACGAAACGAGGTTAGTTTACTGAAAGTCACAAAACTTCACTCACTCGTCCCTCAACAACTCAACAGCTCAATACTTTAGTTCTTAGGAGAATATTGTTTGAGTTGACTTTCCTGATCGAGTTTATGGCGTTCGACTTCTTCGCCATCTTTATAAAAAACATGTTCGTATAGTTTATCGCCATTAACTTTGGTTATAATATGAATCCACATTCTTACCCGTAATCCATGCTCGTAATCACCTTGCCAAAAATCTCTGTCTCCGTTCTGTAAGCGCAAAATTTCAAATCCACCATTTTGAACACCTTTGATGAACATACCTCTCATATGAACTTCGCCTGTTGGATAAAATAGTTTTACAAGTCCGTCAATATGTCCGTCTCGTATTAGCATCTCACCAATTTTGTTGTTGTTTTCATTCTGAATAACTAAATAATCCAATTCAGTATCCGCTACTTTTTCTAGATATTTTTTGGTGTAATCATAGGCAGAATTATCTTTTCCTAAACGATATTCACAAAAACCAATATTATTATTTAGTAAATCGGTGAAGAAAATATACTCTTTGCCTTCTTCTAGTTGAAAAGCGCAAGAGGTGATACAATCAGTATATACATTAATCTTTTCATCTTTTAAATCGCCTTTGTATACTCGCTCAATGTCAATCCGATATTCATATTTGTTGTCTTGACATTCAGTAACGGCTTCCACTTCTGCCCTGAAAACGTATTTATTAGTTACAAAGTAAGTCAATTTAGCATCGTCAAGCATGCATCGGCAGGCTGAACTAGATGAAACAATTAAGAATAAAAAGCAAATGGTCGTGACTAGTTTTCTCATTAATTTTGATCTGTTTGGTTGAAATATATAATCTAAATTCTTTATCCTCTTCTAAATAGTCTTCTTACACGAGATTTAAATCTTTGCCAAGGCGTTTCTACGATAACGGAAAAAGAAACAATATCTGAACTTGCCGTTAGCATTATCGGATTGACTATGAATTTTTGTTGATTTTGTTGTTGCTCGGTTAATATTATTTCTTGAGTATTGTAACCCGTATATGTTACGATAAGGGTAATGCTCTTTTGTTTGTGTTGGCTTTTATCAAAATTTTCTATTTTAAAATATCCGTTAACATTTGTTAATGCTCCAATATTACTGTTTTTTACCACAGTAGTTACACCAATGAGCGGTTCTCCTGTTTCTTCATCAATGACTTTTCCTGTAATTGTAATTGAATCAGTATTAGGTTCTTGTTTACCTTGAATTTGTTTTGTTTGTTGGTCGGTTTGAATGATTTTAGATACTGGAAGTTGAATATTAGTTTTGCTGTGTAGTTCACTGACAGCAGCATTCATAGACAAAACTATAGAAGCGTAAAGGAGGTTTTTGGAACAAAAATTAGATTTTGGAACTTCTTTTCCCCAATACTTTAGCTGTCTTTCGGAATAAACTCCACACAGGGAATGATGATTTTTAGATTGTTTCGTTTCAATCTCTTTCCAAGATTTTTTACGAAAATCCACAATTAACTTTTCGCAACTACCACAAATTTTGCCACCTTCGGCAGGAGTCATTTTTGACCAATCCTGATTACAGTTTTGAGGTTTTTGCATGGTGCGATTTATTTATAATATTAGAAGTTAAAGCATCGGATGCCTTTAAGACATCCGATGCTTATGAACAAGTTCTATATCAAATTACTCGGTTTCTTGCAAAGCCAATAGTTTTTCTAACCTATCTAACCTTTTCATCAATTCAGGCAAGCTACGCAAAGCGGCGGCTTGACGATGATGTTGTCTGATAGGCATGGCGGGCGAACCAAAATAATGTCTGCCACCTTCGAGCGATTTGGAAATACCAGATTGAGCAGAAACAGAAGCACCTGCACCAACCGTCAAATTCGTAGAAATACCAACTTGACCAAGAAGTGTTACATTATCTTCGATAGTTGTCTTGCCAGCAACACCAACTTGTGCCGCTAATAGACAATTTTTACCAATAACAACACCATGCGCAATGTGACAATGATTATCAATTTTAGTGCCTGCTCCAATTGTTGTCGGACTAGAAACGCCTTTGTCAACGGTAACTAATGCACCAATCTCAACCCGATCTTCTATAATAACGTAACCGCAAGAATGCCATTTTTCAAAGCCCTCTTCCCGTTTTTTATAATAAAAGGCATCAGAGCCAATTACTGAATTAGAATGTATAATGACATTATTTCCAATGACAGAATGTGCATGAACAACCGTGTTTGCACGAATTAAAGAGTTTTCACCAATTTTGACATGTTCTCCAATGATTACATTTTCTTCAATAATAGTTCCTGCTCCAATTGTTGCCGTTTCCGCAACCTTACCTTTAATATATTCAAATGGTTTAAAGTATTCGGTTAGGAAATTATATGCAGAGAATGGATCTTTATGAAAAAGTAACACCTTGCCCTCAGGGCATTCAATGCGTTCATTTAGGATAATAAAAGTAGCTTCTGAAGTTAAGGACTTTCTGAAGTATTTTTGGACATCAACAAAAGTTAAATCTCCTTTTTCTACTTTGTGAATTTCGTTAATACCTGTAATAATAGCAGTAGCATCTCCAATGACTTCTGCATTGACAAGGTTTGCTAATTCCGATACAGTGATTGATTGAGTTAATTTCATTCTATGTATGATATTATATAGTTGCGCAACTGGCTGATTTTAATAATTTTTACTTATAACATGACAACTGTAATAAGAAGTTGTTTAAATTTAAACAGCTTTTAAGCTTGTTCTATTATTAACGAGTCTACTTCTTAATATTTGTAATACTAAAAAGTACTTTTTTGTAAGAAAAGTATATTTTTTTGACAAAAAAGTTACTTATGTTTCATTATTAAGAACTGAAGTGCAAAATTACTTAAAAAATAACGGGCACAAGGTCTTCATCGACCTTATGCCCGTTATCAACTATATTTCACTTGAAATAGGAATTATTTCCTCTTAAAAACGAGAAATCGCAACATTGGAAAAGGTGAATAATGTCTAATTTTTAGAAGAAATTCACTTTATTGCCTAATATGCTAACTTATTATTTTGGTTTACTTGATTTGGAACACTCGATATCAGCGCACCTTATTTTTTATAAAAAGGTAATTTAACGGTCTGTGCTTTAATTGTTTTTTTACGAATCTGAATATAAATCTCAGTACCTGATTTTGAAAATGGTTTTTGAACATAGCCCATTCCAATACCTTTATTCAAAGACGGTGATTGAGTTCCAGAAGTTACGATACCAATTTCATTTCCATCAGCATCCACGATTTTATAATCTTTTCTTGGAATACCTCGCTCTAGCATTTCAAAACCAACTAATCTACGTGTAATACCCGCAGCTTTTTGTTCTTTTAAAATATCACTCGCTATGAAATCACCTTTTTTAAGCTTGGTAATCCAACTCAAACCAGCTTCAAGCGGTGAAGTTGTATCGTTGATGTCGTTGCCATACAAGCAAAAACCCATTTCTAAACGAAGCGTATCTCTTGCGCCAAGTCCGATAGCCTCAATACTTTGCGCTTGACCTGCTTCAAAAATAGCATCCCAAACAGGCGCAGCCTTTCCATTATTGACATAAATCTCAAAACCGCCAGAACCTGTGTAGCCCGTAGCAGAAATCAAAACATTGTCAACACCAGCAAAAGTCCCTTTTTGGAAATTATAATATTTAATCGCTGATAAGTCAATATCTGTCAAAGATTGTAATGCTTCTATTGTTTTAGGACCTTGAACAGCCATCAATGCGGTTTGGTCAGAGATATTTATCAGCTGAGTATCAAACTCATTTTGCTCACTAATCCAATTCCAATCCTTTTCAATATTAGAAGCGTTGACCACTAGCATAAATGCTTGTTCGCCTTCTGAACACATGTCTTCTGGTAAACGATAAACTAATAAATCATCGATGATTCCGCCAGTAGCATTTGGTAAACAAGAATATTGAATTTGTCCAACTTCTAGTTTTGAAGCATCATTAGAAGTAACTTTTTGCACTAAATTAATAGCTTCTTTACCTCTGACAATGAATTCGCCCATGTGGGATACATCAAAAACGCCAACGTCTTCACGAACACTAGCGTGTTCTTCTCGAATGCCTTTGTATTGAATAGGCATATGATAGCCAGTAAATTCAACCATTTTTGCACCTAAGCCCAGGTGCTTTTCATGAAATGCTGTCTTCTTCATGCTCTAATTATTTTTTGTCGATTTTATGCTCAATTATTAGCGCAAAAGTACAAAAACAATCTTTAGTGATGAATAGAAAAGAAGAAGATTAATTGGAAAGGTATTAAATACATGGAGGATTTTAGATTTGCAATCGTAAATCGTCCATCTAAAACGGTCAATCACCAAGTTACTTATTATCTAAATTTTTGAATATGTAAAACTATATGTCACAAATGATTGAGTATTTAAAAAACAATAATTAGAATATTTATAAAGCTAGGTTTGTCATAAATCATTGTTAATTAATTAGTTATGTTAAAAAATGATGTATATTGGTATGAAAAATGTAACATTTATAATTAAGAACATTACCAAAAAAATAATTTATACCAAACCAAATGAAACACATCTATCTAATCATTTCGATCGTTTTTCTTATAAGTATTTTGAAACCCATTCAAGCACAAGACCAGCATCAAAAAGGTCTTTATCTGGAAGGCAGCTTTATGTTTGCGCCACTTTATCAAATTGCCATGTATAATGGTGGTTTAAAAGTTGGCTACCAATTTAATCCTAAAATAGGATTTGGTCTTGCCACGTCTTCTTATACCATCGCCCATCAATCAGAAGATAGTTTTGTGGAATCGAATGCAGAACAATTAACTGGGATTTATTATCGAATACTTAAAAATAGATGGATTTTTAGTTCTGAAATTGGTGTATTAACCAAGCCATTAAATAATGATATTCAAATAACTTTGAATAATCCACTGTACTTGAAGCAAGATATTGGCTACGCCATTACACCGTCTTTTCTAATTGGTACGTTTTTTAACTACATTCCAAAAGCAGAAACGGAACTGATTTATAATGATATAAATAATAATACGACTAAAACAGAATCCTATTTTCACCCATCAGTTTACCTTGCATTGAATTTAAATAAAACTTCACTGAGTATTTTTAATAATCAATTTTCTAAGAAGATAGCTTATAAAAAAAAGAAAAAAGGTCATATTGATGTTTTAGAAAATACTAGGAAACTACACCTTAATCGACTTTATGCAGATGCGCATGTTGGTTGGTTTGACTTCGGAAACTTCGAAATGGCTGATGTAGATATATCTTTAGGTTATCAACGCAAGAATTTTTCTGGCTTTGGAATTGGCATCAATTATATGTCAGCTGGAACAGGTGAAATGAAGCAAAGTTATACAGGAATTGGTTTGCAATACAGATATATTAATGATTGGATTGTGATAAAACCTGAAATCGGTAAAGTGATTGGCTATAGTTTTGGTGTCAATGATTGGTTTACTAATGCAGAAAGATCTTACCAGCGAATTCAGCCAGGTGGATTTAATTATTATTTGAGACTGAATAGTGGTTTCCACCTTGGAAATTACGTCAGGCTTGGTTATTCTATTTCTTACTTACCTAATTTTGTAAAACAAGAAGGAACTAGAATTAAAATAGAAGATGATTGGAATGTTACTGAAACGCCTTATAAATCAATTTTATTTGGTTTAAATATCGGTGCAACGTTGCCAATGTAGGTTTTCTTTAGA
>CAZMEH010000933.1:0-2586 GCA_964564885.1 uncultured Saprospiraceae bacterium
TTATTTTCTAACGTTGGATGAATGGCATCGAAAAATAGCAGAAGGCGATTTCTTAGAATGGCAAGAGGTTTACACGGATCAATATTACGGCACACTCAAATCTGAAATTACTCGATTGAGAGAAGCAGGAAAATTTGTTGTTTTTGATATTGATGTCAAAGGCGCAATGAATCTTAAACAAGCTTATGGTGAGGATGCTGTTACTATATTTGTGAAACCTCCTTCGCCTGATGTACTGTTTCAACGTTTGCGGAATAGACAAACAGAAGATGAAGCAAGTATCCGTAAGCGAATTAATCGTGCCGCAGAAGAGCTAACTTATGAGCCAAAATGCGATACGGTCTTATTAAACGACAATTTAGCCATTGCGCTTCAGCATGCAGAAAACCTTATAGAAAAGATTTGCGCTAAGTAGTTTTGGCTAAAAAATGCTTTACAAAGCGTAAAAAACTACTTATAACAACTTTTTATATAGCTATTCTATTTTATTCTCCTATTTTACTTTGTCTTTTTCTGAAAATTCATAACTTTATGAAGAACAAGGGAAAACAAAAATTACTCAAACATTAGTAAAAACGCTATGGTAATCGCAACTACTGCAGGCATTAAGGTTAGTATTCAAGTGAAATATGAAGGGTATGTTTCTGCTCGTAGAAAATATGCTTTTTCATATATAGTCAATATACAAAATACAAGCAGTTCGACGGTTCAATTATTGCGTCGTCATTGGTTTATTAAGGATTCTACTGGCGATAGTCGAGAAGTAGAAGGGGAAGGTGTTATCGGAAAACAACCGATTTTAGCACCTAATCAGTCACATGAATATACTTCTTGGTCTCCGTTAGATAGTGAAATTGGTATCATGTATGGTACTTTTTTAATGCAAAATACTTTGACGGAAGAGTTATTTGATGTCGAAGTACCATTATTTAAAATGGTCACTCCAGCTCGTTCAAATTAATCGAGCAATTTAAAACCAGCCTAAAATAAATCAATTAAAATTGCTTGAAAATTTGGTAAAAAAGAGAGCGCTAAACCTTCATCAATTAGATGAAGGTTTAGCGTTTTAAAGTAAAAGTATAGAATGAAACTCCTTCTCCATCCTCCCGAATTCGTTGTATGTATTTCCTCAGTAAAAAAACATAAATAACTTCGACCATTATTCTCTTTATTTTTTCCACTAACCTACCTGCCAAAGGCACGACAAGCAGGCTCGTTCTTGAAAATAATAAAGTCGCCTAAATCGTTGATCTTATTTATATTTCTTCGCTAATTACCAATATCAAACAAGGTGAAGTGTAGGACGTTGCTAAACGGCTAAAAGAACGTAAAAAAGAATTTGGAATAAAGTTTTAATGTACAAAAGTTGTTTAATCTCGGAATTGAACATTAAAAAAAACTACTCACGCAACCTTTTACACTTAGTTTGCACTATCCTTTTATATTCAAAGAAAAACCTACTTTTTAACCAAAATTTAAATTGCTCTTGACTAATACCGAAACACAAATAGTCAAAGGTTGCAAAAAAGGCAACAAACGAGCGCAATATCAATTTTATGAATTATTCAAAAAATTGGTATTCAGCGTCGCCATGCGTTATGCTAAAGACATTCCCGAAGCGGAAGACATCATGCAAGACGCTTTTGTCGTTCTATATCGGGACTTATATCAATATCGCCCAGTTCGTGCGCTAGGTGCTTGGGTAAGAAGAGTTACCGTAAATGTGGCTTTGCAACACGTGAGAAAGAAACGAATGATTTTTTCGGACGTAGCACTCAATACATTGACAGAACGTGTTCAAGGTGACGAAACCATTATGGGAAATATAAACGCCAAAGAGATTATGAGAATGGTTCAGTTATTACCTGACGGTTATAGAATGGTTTTCAACTTGTATGTAGTGGAAGGATTTAGTCACAAGGAAATAGCTGAACAGCTCAAAGTTTCGGTAAATACGTCAAAATCACAACTCTCAAGGGCAAAGGCGTATTTAAGAAAAATGCTGGAAACAGCTTTGATTTAAAGATTAATTTTTTTTGATGAATAATGACTTCCGATTGTAACGCAGCATCTTTTTGATGCCGATAATTGGAAATAGATAAAAAAAATAGGTTTGAAAGAACATTTACAAGACAATAATTTTGAAGAATTCATGAGGAATAAACTCAATGAATTCGATGGTGAACCCAACGATGATATGTGGGACAGAGTGGAAAACGTTATTCCACCTGCGCCAAAACCTACGCTATTTCGCATCATGAAACCTAGCGTAATTGCTGCTTCCATGATATTGGCGATGGCTACTTTCGCAATGGTTTATCAATATAATTCGACGCAAAACCTAAATCAACAAATCATTGAAGCAAATAATAAGATTAAGCAACTTGAAAATAAAATAGATGAAAAATCTAATGAGGAAACGGCTCAGTTAGAACAAATCGATGGAATTGAAACAGTTGAGGAAGCGGTTGATAGTGACAATTTTCAAGAAAGAAATAATATAATTGATAAGAACAAATCATCAAATTTTAATACGAATAAAGCAAAATCAGATGTAGTTGCTCATTCAAAAAAATCAAATAATTT
>CAZMEH010000934.1:0-1811 GCA_964564885.1 uncultured Saprospiraceae bacterium
TTTAATACTGATTTAGAAACTAAAGATTAATTGTAATTAGATGACTTGAAATTTCTCTCAAGAATACACAAAACAAAAATTACTACTAACGTTCTTTATTTATTTCTTGAATTTTTTCAACAAGTTCGTACTAAATCTAGGCTTTATCAAAAAAATAGTTTTTTGAATAATCCCATGATAAAATATTTTCCATAGAAAAAACGATTTACTATGTGCCGTTAGCTGATTTTTGAAACTTCCACTCGATCTTTAAAGGATCCAAAAAATTAAATATCAATGAACCCTGTAATGACTAAATTCAATGTCAATGTACTACTACTTTCTAACGAAAGACCGAACAAATCAAGACTAATGAGTGTTGATGCTTCTAAATTAGCGGTTGCCTTAGCTTCCATTTTTCCATCACCATCAGTATCTTCATGCGACACACAATGCATTTCATACTCATCTGCACTATCTAAAAATGCTAATGTATAATTTCCATTTACATCAACCATAGCACTGGTTACAGCATTTTTAAATTCAATATTACTTTGACCTTGACCAGATGTCTCCATATCTCTATCAAATGTTCCCTTCTTATAAGCATAGACAATTAATTGATTAGAGCTAGAAGTATTTCCAGAAATTTCACCTTCAATTCTTGCTGCGCTTGGCTTATCTTCCATTCTAACAGCACTTGACATTTCGCTATCTGAAACAAATTTAAAATCACCTTGACTATCGTATTGGATAGATTTTCTTACATCAAAATCTAATACAAGTGTAGAAGTAACATCTTTTGTTACAGTTACAGCGCCATCTACGAAAATTTCTTTTGTTCCATTTCCAGAGCTTGATAAATCATGTTTTGCATTATCAGTCGTCAAAACATAACAGCCTGGAGCATTTCCATTTGCATCAGATTCGTAGTCTAGAACAAGTGAAATGTTAGTATAAGTCCCAGCCTCTAATTCACCTAAACCTAAGGCTTTAGTATCTCCATTCTGGTAAGCAAGCAAATCAATTGTTTGTTTCCCGCTAAATCCGCCATAGTTTTCACCATCTACTTTTATAGAAGCTACGGTTACAAAAGCGCCTTGTACATTAGCGTCATCTATTGGCGCATCAGTCATTTCAAAATTAACACTTCCTTTATCATCTGGCTCTACTTCACCGCCATCGTCACATCTGATAAACATAGTTGTGGCAAATAGAAATAAACATATTATAGCGATTCCTTTCTTCATATTTTTCATATTCATATTATTTTTCATATTCATATTTAAAAACAAGTTTATACTTAATAAAGTTGTCCACAGTAAAAATGTGTGCTTTTACAGAAAGCAAATTCGATTTCACAGTCGAATTTTCAACAAACTCTTTAGAGCTTTTTATTTTAGGGAGTAGGAGTTAAATGTTCTATCCAATAGATATTATTCTAAAGTACTTTTTAAGTAAAAATAGGTTTTGATAACCAATAAGTTATAAAACTAAAACCCATTTTAGAATAATGTCTAACATTTCGTTTTTTAAATTTTATACGAATATAAATTTTCATGCATAACGAGTCCTGGTAGAAAATTAAGTGAGGTACAAAATGAAATTTATAGAAAATTAGGTAGCTCTTCTAGGTTTGATTTCTTTAAAGAACTTCCCTAACTTTAAATATTTTCCATAAGTTGAAATACAAGAGTATTTTAAAGTAATTGAAGTGGACAATGGATCATTATCCACCTTCAATTAAATCATAACTATTATAAATCCTAATAGATAAAGAATATTTAGAAATAGAACTTGTTTAAGAACTCATGGAAAATATTTAAAGTTAG
>CAZMEH010000935.1:0-10465 GCA_964564885.1 uncultured Saprospiraceae bacterium
AGAACACACATCTTAATAAAAACAAAAACCACTTTTTTTAACAAAAAATAGGACAATATTTACAAAATTAAAAACAAAACCACATTTTTTATGAAAAATATAATATTGTTATTGGCATTGGTATTTTTCACATTTTCGGCAACTTCGTTGATGGCTCAAACGCCTAAGGTAACAAGCGTTGAAATGACAGAAGTTAGTGCCAGAGCTACGACAAATACGGCAAGGAGGACTTGCGGTACAAAGTCAAATAAGCCAATGAATGGCAAACAGGTAAAAGGGCAAGTGGTCAGCAAAGCACATGGCAAGCATAAAGTGAAATGCGGGACTAAAATAGGACATGGAAAGGCTGTTCATAATAAAGCTAATGTAGGAAAAAAACTATACAAGCATTCATCAAAAACATGCTGTAAGAAAGGTAAAGGAAAATCGGTTTATCAAAAAACCGGAAAGAAACAAGCCAAGGGTTTTGAAGTTAGAAATAGCAGCAATAAATAATCGCAAGATTTAACAAATATAATATCGAGCATTCAGTTAGTTTTGGCAGGAAGTGTAGTAGCTTCCTGCTTTTTTATGTCCGTTTGTATGGTAAAAAAACTGATTTACAAGCCTTCTATCGAAACTATTAAATTATTCCATAACGCTAGTACTTTAATATTCGATTGACTTCATTACCTTTGCATGCAAAACGACAATATTATGGAAATGCACAAAGAGGGAAACGCTACATTTCGTTTATATTTTATTCTTACTATTTTATTGAATAGTATTATATGGTACTTTAATGGTACATCAACGCTATTTTTAGCCGTTCTGGTTATTTCACTTTTATTTTTAGTTCCGCTATTGATATTTTTCAGGAATCCAGAAAGAACAGTAGCGACACTTGATAATAACTTAATCTACTCACCATGTGATGGAAAGGTTGTTACAATAGAAGAAGTGGAAGAAAATGAATATTTTAAAGAGAAACGTATTCAAGTTTCAATTTTTATGTCACCGCTTAACGTTCACGTTAATCGTAATCCAATTGGTGGCGAAGTAAAATACAGCCAATATCATCCAGGAAAATACTTAGTAGCTTGGCATCCAAAATCTTCTACAGAGAACGAACGAACGACACTTGTATTGAGCAATGGTAAGGATGAAGTATTGTTCAGACAAATTGCAGGTGCACTAGCACGTCGAATTGTCAATTATCTTAAAGTTGGTCAGCAAGTAACGCAAGGTGCTGATATGGGTTTCATTAAATTTGGTTCTAGAGTTGATGTGTTCCTTCCATTAGATGCAAAGATCAATGTTAAAATGGGTGACATTGCAACAGGTAATGAAACCATTATTGCAGAATTTAATAACTAAAACGTTGCAGCTTATTAAGTTTAATACTGATTAATAGAATGAGAAATATTATTATTCTAACATTCGTAATTGTTCTGTAAATCAGTCGAAAAAAGCAATATATAGATAAAATCATAATATTAAACATTGTTATTTTACTTATATTTGCAGCCATGTGAGAAATGGAGAGCATTTTTTAATAAATCTTAAATTTTTTAACGTTTATTTAAAAAAACTGAATTATTATCAGTAACTTCATCTCCAAACGAAATCAGACTAAAGCAGTGGTTTTTATGAATTAATTGGTGTCCAAAAATGTGACATTAAAGTAAATTAGTCTATTAATACTGTAAACCAGCTCTAACCAAATATTCGCTTTTGAAATAAAGAGGAAATACGAATAATTTGATTGAAAAAAGTAGCAAATAAGAGATTTAATTGATGAAATGGTTTAATTTCTTTACACAAGAAATCGCAATAGATTTAGGTACAGCGAACACGCTTATCATACAAAATGATAAGATAGTAGTTGACGAGCCTTCGATAGTAGCGGTTAATAGAAAGACAGGAGAAACGATTGCCGTTGGAAAAAAGGCAATGCAGATGCATGAAAAAACGCATGATAATATCAAGACAATTCGTCCATTGAAAGATGGTGTAATTGCTGATTTTCAAGCGGCGGAAAGTATGATAGAGGGATTAATTGATATGATTGGTCCTCGTCGTAAGTTCTTAAATCACATGAAAATGGTGATTTGCATCCCTTCTGGTATCACAGAAGTTGAAAAACGTGCTGTTTTTGACTCTGCTGATCATGTAGATTCTAAAGAAACTTATTTAATATATGAGCCGATGGCGGCTGCTTTAGGTATTGGACTTGAAGTAGAAGAACCTGTTGGTAATATGATTATTGATATAGGTGGTGGTACTACTGAAATTGCAGTTATTGCACTTTCAGGTATTGTTTGTGATCAATCTATCCGTATTGCGGGAGATGAATTCACAAATGACATCATGAATTATATGAGAAGACAACATAATATTTTGATTGGAGAGCGTACTGCTGAACAAATCAAAATTCATGTGGGTTCTGCTCAACCAGAATTAGAAACTCCACCAGAGGATTATGCTGTGAATGGTCGTGATATGATGACGGGTATTCCTAAGCAAATCACGGTTTCTTATGGAGAAATCGCTCATTGTCTGGACAAATCTATTTCCAAAATAGAAGATGCCATATTGAAAGCACTTGAAAATACACCGCCAGAGTTAGCTGCGGATATTTACCGTAGAGGTTTGTATTTAACAGGTGGAGGTGCATTGATTAGAGGATTGGATAAACGTATTTCTCAGAAAACGAAATTACCCGTTCATATTGCTGATGACCCGCTAAGAGCGGTTGTTAGAGGAACAGGTATTGCGTTGAAAAATACAGCAAACTTTTCTTTCCTAATCGATCGAAAAAGTGTATAACTATATTTACGAAAGTAAACTTATAGCTATCTAAGTGCCTACTCAGTTTAATTGTCATATATTTTATAATGATGAAATATCGGATACCTCAAAGGTATCCGATATTTAGCTTTTACGAAGATGCGTAACCTAATCCTATTTTTAGTACGGTACAATGCTTTCTTTTTATTTATAATACTCGAAATCATCTCGTTTTCGCTTATTGTGAATAATGGAACAGATTCGCAAAAGACGGTTCTTTTTAGTTCTGCAAATAACTTCACCGGTTACTTTACAGAGAAGTATAATAATATGCTTCAATACTGGAACTTGCCAGATGAGAATGAAAAATTAGCCAGAGAAAATGCTCAACTCAAATCTCAACTTCGCAAAGATAAATTCAATCACAAAGTAGATTCTACGATGGCGTTTGATTCTATCTATGAGCAACGATATGAATATATTCCAGCCTTAGTCATTAACAATTCGGTCAATTTACAAAACAACTATATTACCCTCAATAGAGGTAATAAGCATGGTGTTGATCGAAATGCAGGTGTGATTTCAAGTGAAGGTATCGTTGGTATTGTACGAAATACGAGCTATCGTTACTCGACTGTTTTATCATTACTGCATCGAGAAATGAAGATTAGTGCGATGATTAAGCGAAATAATTATTATGGCTCGTTGGTTTGGAAAAACAACAATCCTCGTAATATGACACTTGAAGCTATTCCAAAACATGCTGACGTAGAAAAGAACGATACCATTATAACAAGTGGTTTTTCAAGTATTTTCCCAAAAGGGCTAATGATTGGAATAGTTGATACTTCTTGGATAGCAGCAGGTAGTAATTTTCATACAATAGAGGTAAGATTAAGTGCTGATTTGAGTAAAGTCAGAAATGTTTATGTTGTCAAAGACTATTTAAAGGAAGAAAAACTAGAACTAGAAAAGCAAACAGTGGATGAGTAATGCTTTAGTCGTAAATGTTATTAGGTTTATAGGATTGTATCTATTTCAGGTGCTTATATTGTTTAATATCAATATTCACCCAAATGTGAATCTGTATATATACCCATTATTTATTTTGATGCTTCCGATACGGATTCCTCATGCCTTAATGTTAGTTTTAGCGTTTTCGATGGGTATTTTAGTTGGAATCTCTTATAATGCAGTCGGTCAACATGCTGTCGCAATGACCTTAATCGCATTTCTAAGACCAACGATTTTGAGTATTATGGAACCTAGAGGAGGTTACGAACCGAGTCATAGTCCAAACAAAGCTCATTTTGGTTTAAGTTGGTATTTTCAATACGCTAGTATTGCCATACTTATCCATTTTTGTACTATTTTTTATCTCGAAACCTTTTCGATTACGTATATAACAATTGCCAAAATATTTTTTAGCTATATATTGTCAATGCTAATTATCTTATTGATTCAATTGCTGTTTAATCCTAAGGTGTAATTGTACTAATTAGTTAACTCTTTATTTGATTCATATTTGCAAAAGTACAATATGAATGATTAGTAAAATAATTACCTTGATAAATAAAGACTAATAGAAACTTCGAATTCAAAAAAAGTCAATTATTTTAAAATTCTTGGATATCTGTAACATTACAATAATATTTTATTATCAAGAATTTACTCAGTTGAACAACTTGTCCTGATAACTCGGGACTGTACATTAATATAATTAGGTCGCTATGCAAGATCAATTTCAAGGTAGAAAATATGTAGTACAGGGAATATTTATAGTATCTGCTGTTCTTCTCTTACTCAAATGTATCGAATTACAATTGATTGATACTTCCTTGCGTGAACAAGCGACTGCCAACGTAATTCAGAAAATTAACCTTTACCCTTCTCGTGGTTTAATTTACGATAGAGACACAACCTTATTAGTTTACAACATGGCAATCTATGACTTGATGGTCACTTACAATCAGGTCAAAGAGATTGATACGACTAAATTTTGTAAACTATTAGGTATTACAAAAGAAACATATGTCAAGAATCTAGAGAAAGATTTTAAAAATGACAACCAATATACTCAATCAAAACCTTTTGTATTCTTAAAGAAAATATCAACGGAAACCTATGCCCGTTTTCAAGAAAGCCTTTATGAGTTTCCCGGTTTTTATGTCCAATTAAGAAACGTTAGAGGTTATAACTTTAACTCAGGAGCGCATGTTTTGGGCTATATTGGAGAAGTTAATAGAAGGTTATTAGACAAAAATAAGTATTATAAACGAGGAGACTATATAGGAGTCTCAGGATTAGAATTGGCGTACGAAAAATATTTACGTGGCGTACGAGGTGTAGAATATGTCTTGCGAGACAATCTAGGTCGAATAGTCGGAAGTTATGAAAATGGAGCTCGAGATACGGCGGCTTTTTCTGGAAAAGACTTGATTACTTCCTTAGATGTTGAGTTACAACTTTACGGAGAAAAATTATTACAAAATAAACGTGGTGGAATTGTAGCAATAGAACCTGCAACGGGAGAGATTTTAGCAATGGTAAGTATGCCAAGTTACAATCCTAATTTGCTGACCATTAATAGAAATCGTGGTGTTGATTATGCGAGATTAGCACAAGATACGCTCAAACCATTGTTTAATAGAGCAATTGGTGCGCAATATCCTCCAGGTTCGATTTTCAAACCAGTAATGGCATTAATCGCATTGCAGGAAGGTGTTACACCTTTTAATCGTTCCGTTGCTTGCCGAGGTGGTTATATTTATAAAAGTTTACGTGTTGGTTGTCATGGACATGCTGCGGTAACAAATATCTCAAAAGCTATTCAGCATTCATGTAATGCTTATTTCTGTCAAATATTCCGAGATGTAATAGATAAGAATGGATATTCAAAAGCGAATGAAGGATTAGATATTTGGGTTAACCATTTATACGATTTTGGTTTGGGTAAAAAACTGAATAGTGATGTTCCAAATGAATTGACTGGAAATGTGCCAACAACGGCATATTATGATAAAGTGTATCGAAAAGGAACTTGGGTTTCGCCTTATATTATTTCTTTAGGAATTGGTCAAGGTGAATTGTTGATTACTCCATTGCAAATGGCGAATATTTCGGCAACTATTGCAAATAGAGGTTATTATTATCCACCGCATTTGCTGAAAGCACTACGTAATGATACGATGCAAATTCCATATCATTTGAGAACGCCTCGTTATACACGTATTGATACGGCTCATTATCGACATGTAGTCAATGGAATGGAAGATGTGGTTTTAGCAGGTACGGCACGAGTAGCGCAAATTCCAGGGATTGCGGTTTGTGGGAAAACAGGAACGGCGGAGAATCCACACGGTGAAGATCATTCTGTTTTTATTGCATTTGCACCAAAGGATAATCCTAAGATTGCAATTGCAGTATTTGTAGAAAATGGTGGATACGGTTCCCGATATGGTGCGCCTATTTCCAGTTTGATGATAGAGCAATATTTAAATGGTGAAATTAGTCCTGCCCGAAAATATCTTGAGGATAGAATGGTTCAGGCTGATTTGAATAAACGTTTTAGAAAAAATTAAGTGATTGGTGATTAGAAATTGGAATAATGGCTAGACACGATAATACGAGAGATATAGATTGGTTAATGGTATGTATTTACCTAGGATTAGTACTAACAGGCTGGTTAATGATTTACGCCGTTGGATACACTCCTGAAACATCTAATGTATTCGATATGAGCACACGTCATGGTGGTCAGGTCGTTTGGATTGGCGCAGCTCTTGCTGTCGGATTTGTGATTATGTTGATAGATGGTAAGTTTTTTGAAACCTTTGCCTATCCTATTTATATAGCCGCCATCTTGCTTCTGCTGTATGTTCTGGTGGCAGGTCGGGTCGTTGCAGGCTCGAAATCGTGGTTTGATTTAGGTTTTTTTAGATTTCAGCCTTCCGAAGTTGCCAAATTTGCTACTTGTTTAGCTCTAGCCAGCTTTTTGAGTTCTTATAATGTGAGCTTGAAAAGCCTGAGGACAAGATTAATTGCAATGGCATTTATTCTTCTCCCGATGGCATTTATTTTATTACAAGGTGATGCAGGTTCAGCGTTAGTATTTACCTCATTATTCATTGTTTTATATAGAGAAGGAATGCCACTTAATATCTACATTGTAGGTTTTACGGTCGCCTTACTTTCAGTGGCTTCATTGATGTTTGATGATTCTCTGCCTATTATTTTAGGTTTAATACTTATCAGTACAGGTGTTCTAGTGTATACATTTAAAACGAATCGAAGTAAAATTATCTTTCTTATATATTCTGTTGGAGCTATCTTATTATACCGTTATGATGTAAATTTTCAATTGATAATTATAACAGTAACAGGTGTTATTTTTATAGTAATTGCAGTAATGAAACTGTTAGAAAAACGTAAACAATTAGCCACTATAATGGTAGTTGGTTTATTACTTTCTATTGGTTATACTTGGTCAGTTAATACGGTTTTCTATAGTTTGAAACCACACCAACAAGACCGTATTTTGGTTTGGTTGCGTCCAGATAAGGTTGATCCATTAGGTGCATTATACAATGTAACTTGGTCTAAACGTGCGATTGGTTCTGGCGGATTTGCAGGAAAAGGTTTCTTGCAAGGAAATGTTACAAAGTTGAAATACGTTCCAGAACAGGCGACGGATTTTATCTTCTGTACCGTTGGTGAAGAACAAGGATTTATTGGAGCGTTTGCGGTGATTATGCTGTTTTTGCTTTTGCTGCTTCGGATATTATTCATAGCAGAACGGCAACGCTCAAAGTTTACTCGAATTTATGCCTATGGCGTAGCCAGCATTTTATTTTTTCACCTGCTGGTCAATATCGGAATGACAATGGGTTTAGTGCCTGTAATTGGTATTCCGCTTCCGTTTATTAGCTATGGTGGCTCATCTTTAATTGCTTTTACTATTCTAGTGGCAATTCTACTGAGGTTAGATAGTAACAGACTATTGGTCTTTAGATAAAGAGTACCGTCGAATTTATTTGACTAGGTGTCGAAAATTATAGAAAAGCCACTCTAAGATTATTCTTAGAGTGGCTTTTCTATTTAAATCACAAATTATTTACAACCTGCCTGTCGCAGACAAGTCGTAAACCCTGTCTGCCGTGAGGCAGGCTAAAATCGTAAGTTGTAATTTGTTTTATTGTCTCCATTTAATGGTACAGCCAATAGCTTTAGAACTTGATTTTGTAATAGGTTTGCCATTTAGCATTTCAGCAATAGCATCTTCTACATATTTCTTTTTTACACTATCTCCACCTTCCATACTGTCATCAATCGCACCAATGTATTTTACTTCTTTTTTGCTATCCAATAAATAAACATGCGGTGTTTTTCTAGCACCATACGCTTTAGCAATGTCTTGAGTTTCGTCGTAGAGATAAGCAAAGTTGAATCCTTTTTCTTTTGCTCTTATCTTCATATTTTCATAAGAATCATCAGGTTGACGTTCTTTGTCATTAGGATTAATGGCAACTACGTGAATACCTTTTTTCTCATACTTTTTTTGCAAAGCAATGATACGATCTTCGTATGCTTTTGAAAATGGGCAATGATTACAAGTGAAAACGATAACAAAGCCTTTAGCATTTTTATAATCATCTAAACTTACGGTTTTGTCAAGACCATTTACCGTCTGTGAAGCATTGATTAATTCAAAACCCGTGGCTTTATCACCAATTTCATAACCAATAACGGAATCTGTTTTGAAAGCTAGTAGACTAAATGTACTAATCAATAAACAGGTTGTTAAAAATCTCATGATAGATATTTTTGTAGTATATAATTGTAATAATGTGTGTTGTTGAGTAGAGAACTGTATTTATAGTATAACGTTTTTATTTTTAAAAGTTACTTTAGTAATGACTTCACCTTCGTTTCCAATTCTTCAAAATTTTCATAAGAACCAGTATGAAATTCTCTTACATTTTTCGATGTATTAATATACAAAGTTGCAGGAATATCGCCTTCCCAACCTTTATCAATCAAAGGAATCCAATCATCTTGACTTAAATTTGGTTCATCCAATAGAACTACTTCCGCTTCAATACCTCTATTATTAACAAATTTTTGAACTCTACTAGTTCGAGTAGACGGACGGTCAAGGCTTACAAAAAGTACTTTAATTTTTTTATCAGCGTATTTTTTTTGTAGCTCTTCAAAATAGGGCAATTCCTCCACACAAGGCTTACACCATGTTGCCCAAAAATTACAAACGATCAATTCATCACTTGAGTTCCCTAATCGTTCTTGAAGTTCAGCGAAAGTAATCGCTGCAACTTTTTTCTTTGTAGTAGTTACTTGATTATCAGTACGTAATCCAAGGAAACTAAAAGTACTGACGAGTAAAACAATTAATGTGGTTTTCATTTTTTCTAATTAATATTTAAGAGCAGAGAAGCGAGAATAGATACTTTTCAAATTTATATTATAATTATCTTTGCTCTCACTTCTCGGTTCTCTCTTCTAAAAAAATTACAACAACGGATGAAGTGCTGCACGCAGTTCTTCATAAGTATCAAATCGACCCGTATAAAAAGTCTTTATATCACCGTCAGTTCTTATAAAAAGTGTCGCAGGAATATCTCCTTCCCAACCTCCTTGAATTTTACTAAACCATGATTTTAGTGCTTTATTATCTTCATTCATTTGCATGACTTGAGAGCGAACTTGTTTTTGACGAACAAATGTTTTGACCTTGTCTGTGTTTTTAATATCGTCGACACTAACGAAAATGACCCGAACTTCATCTTCTTTAAACTCATCTTGTAGTTTATCAAAAAACGGCATTTCTTCAATACAAGGCTTACACCAAGTTGCCCAAAAATTGCAAACAATTAATTCGTCGCCTGTATTATTTAGGATATCAGTTAGCTCGTCCATTGTCACCAATTCTACATTCTTACCTTTTGAGGCGGCTATCTTCTTTAAGTCTTCATCAGATATATCTCCGTCTGGTACATCTTTGGCATGTGGAGCTGCAATTAAATCATCAGGCTGCGTAGTGTCTGCTTGGCTTTCAATATTTTGACAAGAAACGGCAGTGAAAGTACTTAGGACAACTAGAAAAATCTTTAATGAATTCATTAGAATCAGTTTTAAGTAGAACGTTGTTTGCATTGATTGTGTGATTAAATCGTTAGGGAATTAAATTTCATAGTTTACAAGAGAAGCAAAAATAAAATGTTGATCAACATAGTCATAAATACTTTACTTTTTCATCAATAATATGTTAATTACATTTGGTCACGAAACCATGATTCATGTAATTTATAAAGTGACATTAACTCTCTAACTATGTTTTAATAGCAGTTATTGTAAGTCATTTTATATAAAAAATGGTTCTTTGAAAATTATTGTGGAAGTTTCAAAAATCGGCAAACGGCAAGGCGTTTTATTGTTAATTTTATTTGAAAACGACTATTCCACAAAAAAATCAGAGAACCAAAAAAATGATAACAGATACTTCATACTACGGTACATTTTAGAAAAGAGAGCAGAGAAGAGAGAACAGAGACAAAAACTGAAACTTCTAATTCATTGATTATCAACCTGTCCCGAAGTCTCGGCGATGAAAAAAAACATGAAAAAAATCTCTTTTCTCTGCTCTCTCTTCTCTGTTCTAAAAAAATGTACAGTAGTATGA
>CAZMEH010000936.1:0-3029 GCA_964564885.1 uncultured Saprospiraceae bacterium
TTCCGCTCCGCCATAGCGTTCTATTTCTGGTTCATAATCAATGAATTGAATCGAATTATTTGGATAAAAACTATCATCCTCATCTGTTCTAGCTGAAGGATGGTCACTGAAAAACTGTTCAAAATAGTACTTTGTAAATCCTTTTAACTTTTCTGTGTCATTGGTGAGGAATCGCAATCGAATATGCGTTCCACCTTCGGAGTATCGAATAAAAAAATAGCTTTGAAACAAATTGCCTTCCTTTCCTAATTCAACGAATGGGAAAACAACTTTTCGAAGCAAGAAATTTAAATCTTCATAAAAAAGATGGATAGAAAAATACTTCATAAGGTCATTTTTTGAGCATAATTCAAACACTTTTGCCAATCATCAGCGTAATATTCTTTAATCTCTTCTAATGCTTCAACTGGAATCAAAGGCGATTTTGAAACCATAGAATCAGGTAAAAGCAATGCACCGTAAAGCGTTCCGTAACGCAACGGATAAACATATGCATAGCGACGAATCGTATTTAATAAAGATGATTTAAATGGTTTTGCATTGGTAATATTCAGTTTTTTGCCTGCTCGTAGCATCACTTTGAGTTGTTTCTCATTGTACGAAGAATGCACGCTTGATAAATCCATTTCATTAATATCAACTGTAGAATTGGTGTAATTTGCTAGTTTTTGAATAAACTGCTCTGGTGAATTTCTCAATTCGTCATACATCAAAACCAATGGTTTGTGGTCAAAATAACGTTCTAGGATTTCGATATAATTATAAAAATTCAAATTATCTCTTTCCCAATAACCCTTGTCATTTTCAATATCAATAAATTCCTTGAAAGTCAATCCAAATCCATTTTTAGTAAAACGTCGATATTGCGAAGCTATCCAGCCATCTTGACGGCGCAACACTAGAATACTTTTTGTATCTGGAAAATCCGTTGCCCATTTCTTAACTTCTCGTTCCATTTGTCGGTCAAATTCTCTAGATAATAAGATTGGAGAATCGGATGAATTTTGTACTAAAGATTTGTATTTTTTGAATTGGTTCGTTGGAAAGTAATGAATACCTTGTAGTTTTGGAAAAACATTGTGCTGTAAGAACGTTGAACCTGTTTTAGATATACCAACGTGAAAATAAAGGTTATTCATTATTTAGTTTTAAATTTAAGCAACAAGATTACCAAAAAAACTACATATTTTTGATATTCCTTCAAATTTAAACTTTCCAAGTCTAAAATATTTTGGAAGTTTTCACTCATGTTCTAATTAATTAATAAATCATTTGCGGAAAATTATACACATAGACATGGATGCGTTTTATACGTCTGTTGAACAGCGGGACAATCCAGCATTGCGAGGAAAACCTGTTGTGGTTGGCGGAATCAAACGTGGCGTTGTGACTGCTGCTAGTTACGAAGCTAGGGTTTTTGGTGTGCGTTCTGCAATGCCGAGTTCTGTGGCATTGAGAAAGTGTCCGCAGTTGATTTTTGTTCCGTCCAATTTTGAGATGTATCGACACGTTTCTAGTCAGATTCGAGCAATTTTTCATGATTATACGGATTTGGTTGAGCCGTTGTCGTTGGATGAAGCTTATTTGGATGTAACGGAAAATAAGAAAGATTATCAATCGGCTATTTTCATTGCTAGAGAAATCCGACAACGTATTTTTGAAACAACGCAATTGACGGCTTCGGCTGGTATTTCGGTGAATAAATTTGTAGCAAAGATTGCTTCCGATATCAATAAACCTAACGGAATGAAAGTCGTTCTACCGCATGAAGTAGGACAATTTTTGGAAGAATTAGAAATTCATAAATTTCATGGAATCGGTAAAGTTACGGCAGAGAAAATGCGTCGCTATGGAATTTATACAGGAAAAGATTTGAAATCTAAATCGAAAATAGAATTGGTACAGCGTTTTGGTAAAAATGGGCAATTCTTCTATGATATTGTCAGAGGAAATGACGAGAGAAAGGTTAATCCGAATCGAGTTAGAAAATCCGTTGGCGCAGAAAGAACCTATAACGAAGACTTGACGGACATCAAAGAAATGGAAGAAAAAATTGAATATCTAGCAGAAAAGATTTTTTCATATATTGAGAAACACAAAAAATCGGGTCGAACCTTAACTTTAAAAATAAAATACGCCAATTTTGAAATAGCGACTCGCAGCAAAACTAGTTCAATCGATTTTTTGACTTTGGAGCAAATCATCGACACGGCAAAAAAATTGCTTCACGATAATATGGAAGATGATATTCGAGTTCGACTACTCGGTTTGAGTTTGTCTAATTTTAGTTCAGCAGACCATGATAATCCGTTTGACCTTCAAATAAAAATTCCATTTCCAGAAGCAATTTAATCTTGAGGTTTCGGGACACATTGTACAATTTGTCCCGAAACCTTGGAATTAAAAACGTATTAAGCTTCTTTCCAGTCTATCACTTCGCCACCTGTGTCCATTATTTTGATACTATCAATCACAATTGTTCTATCCAATTGATCCTTATATTTATCCAAAATTACTTGAACAGTTTCTTTATCCAAATCAGCATACAGCAAACTCAAATGCGGCATGAACTGAAAAGTAGGCATTTCTAAAACCTCCAAACTCTTTTGCCAAAGATTAAGTAAACGCTGTCCACCATTCCCTGAGATAAATACTTGTTGATGATATTTCCCAAGAGAACCCAGATTTTTCAGCTTCACTTTTATAGGAAGTGTAACATTATAATAGCTTTTCAATTTATTCAATTGACCAGACGTAGCAGTTTGAACGGCAGCCAAAGTAATATGAGGTTCAAATACAGGTGTGTTATATTCTTTACTTAACTCGTTGATAATCTCTTGATAGAAGTTTTTATCCTCTTCTGATGGGATTAACCAAATTGCAATCATCTTATTTGTATTTAGTAGATTCAAAGAGAGGATATTTTATTGAATGACTTTAACAAATAAAGCATTCTTGCACTCTCTGTACTTAAAATGTCAAAGGTACGCTTTAAGGTAACAAAAGTGCAAGAATCTTCAAATTAGTTG
>CAZMEH010000937.1:0-5149 GCA_964564885.1 uncultured Saprospiraceae bacterium
TAGTAGCAACAGGAGTTGGCGCAATTGCCGCTGCTAACACAGAAGCCTACTTAGAATTAGCCATTCTTTTGGCATTGATGGTAGGCGTTTTACAATTGCTACTTGGAATATTTCGATTAGGATTTTTAGTCAATTTCTTGTCTCGTCCAATTATTAGCGGCTTCACTTCTGCGGCTGCGCTAATCATCGGTTTAAGTCAATTAAAACACCTCATCGGAGTTGACTTACCTAGAAGTGCCTATATTCATGAGATTATTATAAATGCAATTCATAATATTGATCAAATAAATTGGACTACTTTTTCAATTGGTGCAAGTGGTATTTTATTGATTTTAATGATAAAAAAATATTTCAAAAAAATTCCAGGTTCTTTACTCGCTGTTATTTTGGGAATTCTAGTTACATGGTATTTTAAATTAAATGAACTTGGCGTAATGATATTGAGTGAAATACCAACGGGTTTACCATCATTTCAAACACCGAATATCGAATTGGAAAATATACAAGCTTTATTCCCAATTGCTTTAACATTAGCCTTAATTGGATTTATGGAAGCAATAGCCATCGGTAAAGCCATTCAAAACAAACACAGAAATTATAAAATCATTCCTAATCAAGAATTAATTGCCATTGGATTATCTAATATAGGTTCTTCTTTCTTTCAATCTTATCCAACAACAGGTAGCTTTTCTCGTTCTGCTGTAAATGACGAAGCTGGCGGAAAAACAGGTATATCTTCTATTATTAGTGCTGTTTTAGTCGTACTAATTTTATTGTATCTAACCTCATTATTCTACTTTTTACCACACGCTATTCTTGCTTCTATCATTATGTCTGCTATTTTTGGACTGATTGATATCAAAACGATGAAGTACCTTTGGAAAACCGACAAACGAGATTTTTATATGCTTTTAGCGACGTTCGCAGGCACGTTAATGCTTGGTATTCAGCAAGGCATATTAATAGGTATTGTTTTATCATTGGTCATGATGATTTATGAAACGACACAACCACATATTGCCATTTTAGGGAAAATTCCAAATAAACCTCACTATAAAAACTTAAATCGTTTTGACCATTTGGAAGAAAGAACCGATATATTAATCATGCGTTTTGATGCTAGATTATACTTTGCAAATGTCAGTTATTTTCAAGAAGAGATAGAAGCTGCCATTGAAGCAAAAGGAGATGTATTAAAAGCATTCATTTTAAATGCTGAAAGTATTAATTCATTGGATTCAAGCGGCGTTTTTGCCATTGAAGAAATGGTAATTTACTGCAAAGAAAAAGGTATAGAGTTCCATTTAGTGGCAGCAAAAGGACCAGTAAGAGATATTTTGAAAAAGACCGATTTGTTTAAAACTATTGGAAAGGAATATTTCTTTATGCGCACACAACATGCCGTAGATTATTTTGATAAAAAAGAACAAAATCAATATCGGGATATCGTTATGCAGTGCAATGATGATTAAAGGATTAAGGTTTTTAAAATGGTTATTTACCAAATAAATTCGTTTTGTTTTGTACATAGATTTCTTTCATAAAACTCTATTGACGAAAAAAATGTCAAGAGCAAATTGTTAAAAAATCAAGTATTTTATCTTGTAAGTTAGCTCTCAGAAAATCATAAAAATTAGAATAAACAGCGGTAAGTTGTGGGTTTAATATTTCCTACTTAACAATATAAAATTCATATTTGATATTAAATTCTGCATCGACCGCTTTTTGAAAAACAAAAACAATATATTTTTACTAAATGACAAACATCACATAAAAAATAAACGAGTATTCATATATTCGTATGTATGTGAATAATTAAAATCGAACTAAGATGAAAGTTGAGCAAATTTACACAGGCTGTTTAGCACAAGGTGCGTATTATATAGAAAGTAATGGAGAAGCAGCCATCATTGACCCGTTAAGAGAAACGGATCCGTATTTAGAAAAAGCGGCAGCAAATGGAGTTAAAATCAAATATATTTTTGAAACTCATTTTCACGCTGACTTTGTTTCTGGGCATTTGGATTTAGCCAAAAAAACGGGTGCTAAAATCATTTATGGGCCGAATGCTAATACAACGTATGAAAAGCATTTAGCAACCGATGGCGAAGAGTTCAAATTAGGAAATGTGACTTTCAAAGTGTTGCACACGCCTGGACACACGCCTGAAAGCACAACTTATTTACTGAAAGACGAAAATGACAAAGAATATTGTATTTTCTCTGGTGATACATTATTCATTGGCGATGTCGGTCGTCCTGATTTAGCTCAAAAATTGGGTACAATAACTAAAGAAGACTTAGCAGGTTGGTTATTTGATAGCTTGAGAAATAAAATTATGACATTACCTGATGATGTCATTGTTTACCCTGCACATGGTGCTGGTTCTGCTTGTGGTAAAAACATGAGTGCTGAAACTTGGGATACTTTAGGCAATCAAAAGAAAACAAATTATGCGCTTCGTGCAGACATGACTAAAGATGAATTCATCAAGGAAGTCACTGACGGTTTGTTACCTCCTCCTCAATATTTTTCCAAAAATGCAAACATGAATAAATCTGGCTATGATAGCTACGAAGAAGTCATGACGAGAGGTGCAAAAGCATTGTCTGCAAGGGCTTTTGAAGCCGCAGCAAATGAAGAAGACGCATTGATTTTGGACGTTAGAAGTAAAGAGGATTTTGTAAAAGGGTTTATTCCAAATTCTATTTTCATTGGAATTGACGGAGGTTTTGCCCCTTGGGTAGGTTCTCTAATCACCGATTTGAAGCAGCCGATTTTATTGGTTACACCAGAAGGACGAGAGAAAGAAACCATCATGAGGTTGACTCGTGTTGGCTATGACAATACAATTGGCTATTTAGAAGGTGGTTTTGAAACATGGAAAAAACACGGTGAACTAGATAGCATTGAAACAATTGACGTGGCTACTTTTGAAAAATCGTACCATAAGGATGTTAATGTACTTGATGTAAGAAAACCAGGCGAATGGTCAGCAGAACATATCGACACCGCTCAACATTTTGCGTTAGACTATATTAATAATCAAATGGCAGAAGTTAGTAATGATAAAACATACTACCTACATTGTCAAGGCGGATATCGTTCGACTATTGCCGCTTCGATACTTAAATCAAGAGGTTTCAACAATATAATTAATATACAAGGAGAGTTTACTGACATTACCACTTCTAGCGTTCCTACGGGCGATTTTGTTTGTCCATCTACGTTAAAATAAAACTAGAAAAGAGAGCAGAGAGCAGAGAAAAAAGTTACTATTATAAATGATATATTTTTTATTAAAAGCCTAATATTCATTCTCTCTGCTCTCCTCTCTGTTATCTCTTCTTTGCTGACCAATAAAGCTAATATATGAAATACGGATTTGTAATAGACAATCGAAAATGTATCGGTTGTCATGCCTGCACAACTGCCTGTAAATCAGAAAATGATGTGGCAGTCGGCGTTAATCGGACTTGGGTCAAACAAGTCGAAAAAGGAGAGTTTCCAAACACAACAAGGTTATTTTCCGTGATGCGCTGCAATCACTGTACTGATGCACCCTGCGTCGAAATTTGTCCGACCGAAGCACTTTTTTTCCGAGATGATGGCATTGTTGATTTTGATAAAGATAGATGTATCGGTTGTAAATCCTGTATGCAAGCTTGTCCTTACGATGCCTTATATATTGACCCTAAAACTGAAACAGCAGCAAAATGTAATTACTGTGCGCATCGTATTGATGTAGGTTTAGAACCTGCTTGTGTTAATGTTTGTCCTGAACAAGCTATTATTTCTGGTGATATGGAAAATGCCGAATCTGAGATTTCCCAACTCTTAGCGACGCAACCTGTCAGCGTTCGTAAGCCAGAAAAAGGAACTTCACCAAACCTTTTCTATATCAATGCAGATGATGCTTCATTAAATCCATCAAGCACACCAAAAGAAGGCGATTATCTCTGGAATTCTCAAATTGCAGGTGTTGGACATTTTGCTAAAGAAGCGGAAAAGATGGCTTTTTCAAATGGTGATGTATTAGATGCGCTTATCAAAGCAAATAATTTAGAAGCTACAGCTGGCGAAATCGCTAAAAAAGGACCTGCAAAATCAATTGATGTATTGATGGACAAGCCGAGAAGAGTTTATGACACACCAGACAAAGGTATTCTTTGGGGCTGGGAAGTGTCTGGTTATGTTTTAACAAAAGCCATTTCAGCGGGTTCTGTATTGGTTTTATTCTTAGGTTGGGTTTTAGGTTTTGGCGAATTGACTAGTACGCTTGAATGGTGGTCAATTGGTTTAGGCTTAACTTTCTTAACTGCAACTGGCGTTCTTTTGGTCATGGATTTAGACCAGCCAAAACGTTTTCTTTATGTTTTATTGCGTCCGCAATGGGATTCTTGGTTAGTAAAGGGTGGTTATGCGATTACTATTTTTGGTGGTTTATTAGCACTTTGGGCAGTAATAAACCTCTTTGAATTAACGGCTTTGAAATCTACCATTATCTGGACAACTGCTATTGCATCTGTTGTAGTTGCGGTTTATACGGCGTTTTTATTTGCACAAGCAAAAGGTAGGGATTTTTGGCAAAGCCCAACTTTACCACTTCATATGATTATTCATAGTTTGATGGCTGGTGCAGCTACTTTCCTAATTGTTGGATTATTTACAGAATTGGGCGACGCTTGGACTTCATTTATGAAATCTGTTTTATTAGGAAGTATTGGTTTCAATTTATTGACTATTCTTTCTGAATTGACGATCACTCATCCGACTAAAGATGCTAAAACGGTTGTAACCATGATTACAAAAGGAAGGTACCGCAAACTATTCTGGGGCGGTGTTATTGCTTTTGGAAATTTATTACCACTCGCCTTATTAGTATTTGGCAGTTCAATCAGTTTTTTATTACCAATAACTGGAATAATCGTTCTAATAGGAATTTATTTTACAGAACATATTTGGATAGAAGCACCGCAACGCATTGCATTGTCTTAATGTGTAATGTTCAATCCTGAGGTTTCGGATTAGCATCAAGGAGGTTACAAATATTTGATTATCTATTCATTATTTTATTTTTCTATTGCCACGTGCTTTAGCTCGTGGATTCAAAGGAAAGACAAAAACGGGCTTTAGCCCATCACAGCGT
>CAZMEH010000938.1:0-1613 GCA_964564885.1 uncultured Saprospiraceae bacterium
TAGTTGTTTATTTTGATATTCAAAAGTATTTTAATGATGAAAGTTATCACAATTTTAATTTATGAAGTCTGCTTTTGCAAAATAAAGATAAATTTCAACAGTCTTATTCTATTCTAAAACCCAAATCCTCAAACCTTCACCATCAATTTCAACAATCTGAGATTGACCACCTTCGAGTTTTTTATTATTGTCTTTTACGCCATTAATATTTACAGCATTGTTATTGGCAATTAGTTTCCAATTTCCTGTTGGTAAATTTGGAATATCAAAATTGAACGGCTTATCAGAAGCATTCAATAAAACTAACACCTTTCCATTGACGATATAGCCCAAAACGCTTTCTTGTTCTGGCGCAATGAACTGATAATAATCGTCATTCGGCTGCGCTGCAATTCTGAAAACCTTGCCATATTCACTCAATCGAAACTCATTCATACCCTTCCAAAAAGCTTGCATATTCTCATAATCGCAATAAATACCGTAGTTTTTTGCATTTGTTCCTACATTATCCCAAACGAAATTATTTGCCGTTCTGTGATTGTAAGTATCTCGCTTTCCATGAAAATATTGCTTATAACCAGCGTTGGTCGTTTTGACAACTTCTTTAAGAGGAGCGTGTGCTTTTGTTCGCATCATCTCAGAACCGCCATGCGTGACGATTGGCCCAAGTGTGGTGTAGAGTAGGGTAGTAGCGATTTTGTAAAGATTTTCATCAATGCCAATTCTTCCATCAAAACCATTACTAGCAAACTGGTCAGCCAAAGCAAAATTATCATGAATATCTAAATACGAAATTCCAGAAAGTGGTGTTTTATCGTCTTTCAATTGCGAGGAAAGGCTTTTCATAACTGTTGTTCGCTCATCGAATTTCCCGCCTGCCCAGCCACGGTCTTTCTTTTTGTCGTTCAATTCAAAAACTGGGCCCTTGTACGCATTACGAGAATCATCTTGAAAAAACGTAATCGGACTATCTTCTTTGTACCAATCCCAATCTGGATTAGCTTCAAACCTTGGGTCATTTGATGCAATCCACGGTTCACCGTAAAGGATTTTATCCGCTCCAATCGCTTCCTTTAAAGCAATCAAAGTTTGTTTGTCAATCTGTCCAGCCAAGTCAATTCTGAAACCATCAATCCCAAATTCATTGATAAAATGTAAACATTGGTCAATTAACCAACGCTGAACCATCGGACGATTTTCTGTTTTGACTTCATTTCCATATGCGCCAATGTGCTGAAAGTCTTTGGTGCGATAATAATATTGCTTATCCAAGGCGTTAAAATGAAAAATGACATCCGCCGCAGCCATATTTTCGCCCGTGTGATTTGGAACAATATCAATAATTACCGCAATGTCTTTGTCGTGAAAAGCTTGCACCAAATCACGGAATTGCTCTCGTTCTGCACCAGGTTCTGTGTCTTTCTTTCGATACTTATTTTCGATGGCAAAACAATGCGTCGTTCGGTAGCCCCATTGGTAATTTTCTTCGCTCACGCCTTGCTCAATCATATATTCATCATCCTTGAATGACGCTTTCCAATCTTCATCGGGAAAGTGCAAATACTCTTGAACGGGCAGCAAATGCACGACATTTATTCCTAAATCTAACAAGT
>CAZMEH010000939.1:0-5646 GCA_964564885.1 uncultured Saprospiraceae bacterium
ATGAATATTTAAAATATCTATTGCCACGTGCTTTAGCTCGTGGATAAAGTAAAAAGAAAAACTAGGACTTTAGCCCAACACAGTACAGTGTTGGACTAAAGTCCTAGTTTTTTTTAAAATTCAAATCCACGAGCTAAAGCACGTGGCAATAGATGTAAAACGCTGATAATCAGTTAATTTTAAACCTCCTTGACGCTAATCCGAGGTTTCGGAGCAGGCTATTGGCTTTTTTACACGTTACAAAGTAAATTGAAGTATTTTTTATCTTTAAATACTGATACGACCATTCAATGTAGATTATGAATAAGAAGATATTTTTGACCATTATTAGTGTTTGCTATTTAGCCATTCTAAGTGCGCAGCAACTTTCTCCATCCGCCAAAGTCTACCTTTGGACTTATGCGCCTGGTGCAGCATTATATAGTTCTTACGGTCACGATGCTATTCGCATACACGATCCTGAACAAAGTCTAAACTATATTTATAATTACGGAACTTTTGACGATGGCACGGACAATTTCTATATGAAATTTGCTCAAGGTCGGCTGAATTATACGATTAGTGCCATTCGAATCAACAGCAATCAGGTTTATAAAAGTTATGTAAATCGACTTGGTTTATATGGTAAAACCATCAAAGAAAATGAAATTCAACTTGATTCTATTCAGCGTCAAGCGGTTTTTGATTATTTAGAAAATAATGCGCTGCCAGAAAATCGAGAATACTTGTATGATTTCTTTTTTGATAATTGTGCGACTAGAGTACGTGATATTTTAGTAGAAGTCATTGATTCCAATCTTCAATTTGGTATTCCTGATGTTGGCGAAGCACAATCTTTTCGAGATATGCACCGAACCTACATGGCAGGCAAGCCGTGGGCAGAGTTTGGGATTGATTTCTTGCTTGGTGCAAAATCGGATAGAATCGCTACACCAGAGGAAAGAATGTACATTCCGCAAGAAATGTATAGAACCTTCAAAGTAAGTACGATTAACCAAAATGGTGAGCTGATTCCTTTAGTTGGAGAAGATTCCATTATTAGTGAATCTGCTCCGCTTGACCTAAGTGAGAACTTTTGGACGAGTCCACTTCTTGTGTTTTGGGTGGTTTTTGGATTGATATTATTCTATACCGTCAAGACCTGGGAAAGTGTTAGCAATCGTTTCGATAAATTTTGGTTTATCCTCATGGGAATTCTAGGCTTAGTTATCTTTTTGATGTGGTTTGCCACCGATCATCGGGTGATGGTCAATAATTGGAATTTGCTTTGGCTCAATCCAACTTATCTTTTAGCAGCCTTCGCATTATACTCGTCAAATGCTAGAAAGTCGTGGTTGCCAACGTATTTTAAAATCGTTTTTGGACTCGTTACATTGACGTTAGCAGGCTGGTTAATCATTCCACAATCCTTTCATCCTGCGTTTATGCCATTGATGTTGACAATTATTTTAAGAAGTTACTACCAAATTAAAAAATCAAGACAGTAATTCTATTTACTATAAAACACTAAAAAAACGAACTAAACAAAATATTTAATTAATACAAAGGCTTAAAACCTTTATTTGTTCTAAAATGTCGATTGTTAATATTTCATGCCGATTGTTATTTTTCACTAAAAAAATGAAACATATCTTGACAATCGTTGTATAATTGTACTTTCCTTGAAGTAATTGTAGACAAGAACATCAAGGAATTACATTTTACTATTAGGAAAAAAAGAAGTGAAAATTTAAAAAAATCATAAGCTCTCAATAGATCAACGTCATTGTTATCTATTGACAGGTTCTGACTGTAAACTATACAATCAAATCATTCTCTAATAGTAATTAACATGGAATTAATAAGCAAAAATGCTAAGCACAATTTGCAACCTGCTGCATTGGTTGAAAAAACCATTATTCAAGGACAAGGTAAATTAAGTAGCACAGGTGCTTTAGTCATTAATACTGGTGAGTTTACTGGTCGTTCTCCAAAAGACCGTTTTATTGTAAAAGATTCTATTACTGAAAATACTGTTGACTGGGGCGATATTAATTTATCTATCGATCAAGCTACTTATCAAGATTTATTTGATAAAATCAAAGCTTACAAAGACACTTTACCAGAGATTTACACCAGAGATGCGTACGCTTGTGCCAATCCAAATTATCGTTTAGACATTAGAGTTCACACCGAATTCCCTTGGCAAAATCTTTTTGCTTACAATATGTTTTTACGTCCATCTAAAAAGGATTTAGAAGATTTTACGCCAGAATGGGAAGTTTTTTCTTTTCCAAGTGTGCTTGCTGATGCTACAATCCATAATACTCGCCAACACAATTTTGCGATTATTAACTTCACGGAGAAGAAAATCATCATTGGTGGATCGGCTTACACTGGCGAAATCAAAAAAGGTATTTTCTCTGCGTTGAACTATATTCTTCCAACTGAAAAGGGTGTTTTACCAATGCACTGTTCTTCAAATGTTGGTAAGAAAGGTGATACGGCATTATTTTTCGGTTTATCAGGAACTGGAAAAACAACACTTTCTAACGATCCTGACCGTCGCCTAGTCGGTGATGACGAACACGGTTGGTCAAAAGAAAGTGTCTTTAACTTCGAAGGCGGTTGTTATGCAAAAGCTATCAATCTTTCTGCTGAAAAAGAACCTCAAATCTATAAAGCGATCCGTTTTGGTGCTTTATTAGAAAATATTGGTTTCAAAGAAGAGACTTGTGAAATAGATTACGATGATGTTTCTATCACTCAAAACACTCGTGTGAGTTACCCGATTTATCACATTGATAATATCATGTATAACTCAAGAGGTGATTTGCCACAAAATATTTTCTTCTTGACTTGTGATGCTTTTGGTGTGTTGCCTCCAATTTCAAAACTAACCAAAGAGCAAGCAATGTATCACTTCATTAGTGGTTATACTGCAAAAATTGCTGGAACGGAAGTTGGTATTACGGAGCCTTTAGCAACATTTTCTGCTTGTTTTGGTGCACCATTTTTACCATTACATCCAACAAAGTATGCGGAACTTCTAGGTCAAAAAATAGATGTTGGTAGCCGTAGAGGTGATGGAAAAATCAATGTTTGGTTAATCAACACAGGTTGGACAGGCGGTGCTTACGGTGAAGGAAGTCGTATTGAATTGGCTTATACTCGTCGTATGATTAAAGCTGCGCTTAACGGTGAATTGAAAAATGTAGAATATAGAACTGATCCTATTTTCAAATTTGAAGTACCGACAAATTGTCCAAATATTCCAGATGCGGTTCTTAATCCAAGAGATACTTGGACAAATGAAGCAGATTATGATAAAACAGCGAATAAACTAGCTGATTTGTTTGTAGCTAATTTCAAAAAATATGCTGACCAAGCAAATGATGATATTCTTGCTGCTGCGCCAGTTACTAAGTAATTGAATTAAGACAAGCAAAAAAAGTGTCGGATAATCTTTGAGATTGTCCGACACTTTTTTTTTAAAATAACACTAATCTATACCATAAGAACGAAGCTGTTTTGCCATGAGCGGCTTAAACAAGAATGGAAAAAATGATAACATCAACATAGCAGGATAGCCAAGCGGCAGCATCGGGCTTTCATCTTTTGAATTGAGTACTTGATAAGGTTTTGCTCCAATATGATGATGATCAGAATGACGTGTCAATTCAAACAATAAAACTCGCCCAATAATATGGTCAGAATTCCAAGAATGTTGCGCATTAACTCGTTCGTAACGACCATTTGGAAGTTTTTTGCGACGTAATCCATAGTGCGCAAAATAATTTTGGGATTCTAAAATAGCAATACCATAAACGGCTGAAATGAAGTAACAAATAGCGACATAAAAACCTAGGAAATAGTACATTCCCAATAATAATAAAGTAGGTAATAATGTATAAATTATCATTGGGTTGAGGTATGGATTTTTGTTTTGAGCTTGCAGTCGCTTTGTTTCTAACCTCCATGTCTTGAAATAGCCACCAATTTGAGAACGCAATGCAAAAGAGTAAAAATTATCGCCTTCTTCAGCAGATGTTAAATCGGCAGGTGTTCCAATGTCTTTGTGATGTCCACCATTATGATAAGGTACAAAATGATTTTGAACGGCAGTAGTCAATAATACTTGAGCAAAAAACTGTTTAACTGCTTCATTTGTTTTGTGTCCCAGTTCATGTCCTACATTAATTCCAATGACACCTAAAACTGTTCCCATCATCAATACTCGTGCAATAGTGTCAGTTAATGCTAAGGCTGGTTCTCCTATTGTCATTAAAAAAACATAAACTACATATAAATGCAAAGGAACCATCAAATAAACCACCCAATCATAAAGACTATCTTCTTCTGCTAAGTTCCGTTCTACCTCATCGAAGTTATCTCGGTTAGGCAAGAAAATTTGTTCTGTCACTGGTACTAATAGGTATAATACAAAAAGTCCAGTATAAGCAATCAATCCTGTCGTATTGAAGGTCAGTAAGGCTAATAAAGGAATGATAAAAGCCGCAAAGTATTTGAATTTTCCCATAATTGAAGTATTTATATTTTGGTTCTTTGAAAATTATTATCCTACATTTTTTTAGAGAACCTATATTTTAAATGAATTTGTAAAAATCGAACTATATGCATAAAAATAGTTCGATTTTTGAATATTTGCAAATGTTTTCATAAAAAAATATAAATACGTCGCACTTTTATTTAAAAGTTTCGATATTTGACTTTATAAATTTTAACATACTATTTTACATTTTAAATAAAATGGGACGCAAACCTGAATCGAAAGAAAGGAAGAAAATATCTGCAAAGGTCAATAAATGGCTCATGCAATTGTTAATAGATTTACAATACGAAAACCTAGAACAATTAACCACAGATGATATTGCTCGAATAGCAGGCAAAAGTAAGTCGACTATTTATCAGTATTTTAAAAGTAAAGAAGAAGTACTAACCGCCGCTTGTCAAATTAGAATAACGGTATTGATGAATGCACTTGTTCAACTCAACGAACAAAATCTATCTGGTGTCGAACGATATACTCAACTCATTGAGATTTTTGCAGAAGGTACAACTGGTATATCTATACAATTTCTTCAAAGTATTAAACAAGGTTATCCAAGTACATGGAAAGTTATAGATACGTTTACTAATCAATATGTTGCGTTACTAGAACAACACTATGAACAAGGTATAAAAGAAGGGATTTATAATCCAGTTTCAGTAGAGTTATTAAGCAACCTTGATAAGCTTTTTGTTATACAAGTCGTCACCAATCCTACTATTTTTACAGATGATAAATACACGGTTAGCAATTTAATTAGAGACTATTTGAGTTTACGATTAACTGGATTATTAAAGCGGTAAGTAAGATTTTTAATTCCTGTTTGAAGATAACCTGTGTTAATTCAGCAAGCTCTTTACACTGGTTTTTATTAAAATAAATAAAAAAAATCATTGCTAAAGTATTGGCAAAACCTTGATTATCAGAACGATTTCGATAGCACTCCGTACGATTTATCAATAAATTAGCAATGAATTTTGGTTCTTTGAAAATTATTGTGGAAGTTTTAAGAAACGGTTAACGGCAAACGGCGCACGGTTAACGGCGCACGGGAAGGCGTTTTACTATTAATTTTCTTTGAAAATTACTTTTCCACA
>CAZMEH010000940.1:0-3835 GCA_964564885.1 uncultured Saprospiraceae bacterium
TACTTATAAAATTTCCTTTGCATCCAAATGAATCGTTTTCTCCGTTCCATCTGGCAATCTCAACGTTAAATCAATTTCTTTTGCTCCTTTCTCAACAAGACCTTTATCTTTAATTGTACAAAATTCTTCCAATTCGAGGCTTCCAATTTCTTGACCATTTACTTTTATAATTTGACTACCTAAAGGAATATTTTGTTCATAAAAAGGTGATTTTTCCCATTGAAAAACAACTTCCAATTCGTCTTCACCCAATGAATAGCCAAATCCAAAGGTTTCGTAATGTTTCAAAGGCAACGAATCCAAAGCGTAAGGTTCAAGGGAAATCAATTGCATTTGCCAATCAAACGTTACTTTGAAACGTTTTAAAAATCGGTTACCAAGTAATGGTCTTGTCGTTCGTCCGATGTCAATCAACAACGTATCTTGCTGATATTCTCCCATTTGAACATTCTTAACCGACAATTTGTAAACGGTATCTTGCGCCGCTCCAAAAACACCAATAGCAGCAGTTCCAAACCCTTTAATGTATTCGCTTTCGTCAAACTTTTTAAAAGTATTTTTCACTTTTTTATAAGGCAAACCAACACCGCCACTTTTTCCTGTGTCAAACTCTATTTTATACGTTTCTTCATTAAATTGTATCTCCGCAAAAGGTGAACCTTGACGACTTGTCGTAAATGCTATTTCATAAGTATCCTCCTGAAAAGGGAGTTTTGATCGGTTATCTGTAAAGTGTATTTCCTCTTTTTGGTAATCAATTTTCCAAATGCCGTGACTCATCATATTTGCACCCAAAATACCATCAATTTCCATTCCGAGGCAAGACAATTCTGGAGAAGTATTAAAATCTAAAACTACTGCGCCAACATTCAAAAAATCAATTCCTGCCACGTTAATACTATCCAATTTTGTAAAAACAGAAGTCTGCTTCGCATTGGTAGAACTGCCAATTGGTCTTTCCACAATATTCGGTAAATTCAGCGCATCCGCTAATGGTTGACTAATCACCGAAACTGCGCCTGTGTCAAATAACAAACGGTACTTTTTTGTAGAACCGTTGATTCTTGCTGCTACAATTATCCATTCTCGATACGTTTCGTATTTGATGATTTTATAAAAATTAGATTGGACAACTTCGCCTTCTGTCAGTAGTTTTCGAGCCTTTTGAGCAGGCGAACAACTAAATAAAACGGTTATTGCAAAAAAGAGGTAAATGTAGGATTTCATAGAAAATGGTTTGATTGTATAAGGTTATGATTGTACATATTACTAACCAGACGTTAGAGGTTTTAAAACCTACCGTATACACACAAGTAGTAATTAAAAAAATCAGGAAATAGAAAGTAGCTTTTATCTCCTTTAAAACTACGTTTACTAAACTTCAAAAGTTTAGTAAACGTAACCTTAAGCTTATAAAAAGCAATAAAATACTTGTGTGCATACGGTAGGTTTTAAAATGTCTAACCATTAGTGAGTGGCACGATTTCATTTTAATATAAATTTATGATTATCAGCGACTTATACTTTTCAACTAGGTAAGTAACAGTACTTTTAGATGTTAGAAATTGAAGTCTTAACACTTTTTGTTAACGTTTTAAGGAAAGCCACATCGGAAAGGATGCTAAACTTTAATAAAAATTGTTAACATTTAAATAGAGCAAAAAATAACTTTACACTCTAAGAGCATAAAGTTATCTAATAAATCTCATTTGTAGTAAAACCTACTTAATACGGGCACATCTCAAAATGTCGCACTTAGAATATATCGTGTCCACCGAGGTTTGTAGAAAATTATAGAATAAAATGAACAAAAGGAGCGTAGCTTCGGAACGATTGATGCACATTTTTTTTACAAACGACATTTTGAGATGCGCTCCTTAATACCTATGACTTACTACTTAAATTACTTGCTATACAGCTTTATAACAGGTATAATCATTTCTTCTAACGAAATTCCACCATGTTGGAAAGTATTTTTGTAGTAATTATTATAATAATTATAGTTATTCGGGTAAAGGAAAAACTTGTCTTCTTTTGCAAAAATAAACGACGAACTAACATTCGGCGTTGGTAATTTTGCCTTATCTGGTCTACGAACCTCTAAGACATCCCGACGGTCATACTGCAAATTTCTACCTACTTTATAACGTAAGTTTGCGGTTGTTTCTCTATCTCCAATCACCTTAGATGGCTGACGAACTCGGATAGTTCCGTGATCCGTTGTGATAATCAATTGCACTTGTCGTTCTGCAATTTTTTGCAATGCTTCCCAAAGTGGAGAATGCAAAAACCAAGACCTTGTTAACGAACGATAAGCCGTTTCGTCACCAGCCAATTCTTTCAACACTTCCATCTCTGTGCGAGCATGAGACATCATATCAATGAAATTATAAACAATGAACGTAATGTCATTATTTAAATAATTCATCATATTATCGTTCAAGTTTTTCGCATGATTCGTGTTCGTTACCTTGATATAATCGTGGCGCAAATCCTTACGAACCGTTCTGCGCAATTGCTCTTTAATCAAGTTGGCTTCAAACATATTTTTACCACCTTCTTCGTTGTCGTTTCTCCACCATTCTGGATAATATTCTTGAATTTCGGAAGGCATCAAGCCAGAGAAAATAGAATTTCGGCTATACTGCGTTGATGTTGGTAAAATACTATAAAAGAAATCCTCTTCTTCTACTACGAATAATTCACTGATAATTGGCTCAATGATTTTCCATTGGTCAAATCGTAAATTATCTAATAATAAAAAGAAAGTCGGTTCCGTTTCGCTGATATGTGGAAAGACTTTTTCACGCATCAATGTATTAGACAGGATTGGAATATCGCCATCTCCAGACATCCATGACAAGTAATTCTTGACAATGAATTTTGAAAATTCTGTATTTGCTTCACCTTTTTGCATCGACAGAATATCTGCCATTGCCGTTGTATTAGAAGCGTCTAATTTTAATTCCCAATCAATTATTTTCTTATAAATTTCGCCCCATTCTCTAAAATTTAAACCGCTATTTATTTCGGTTAAAATCTTGCGAAACTCTTGTTGATAGTCTGTTTTAGTCTTTTCACGAACCAAACGCTTACTTTCAAATATCTTACGAAGTGTCAATAAAATCTGAGTTGGATTGACAGGTTTTATCAAATAATCGGTGATTTGAGAACCCAAAGCTTCATCCATGATGTTTTCCGCTTCGTTTTTAGTAATCATCACAACAGGAATAAGCGAATCAATTTTTTTGATTTCCGCAAGCGTTTCCAATCCTGTGATACCTGGCATACTTTCATCCAAGAACACAATATCGAAACCATAATCCTTGAACTCATCTATCGCATCATAACCATTTGAAACCGTTGTGACTTCATAGCCTTTGCGCTTCAAAAACATCAATTGTGGCTTCAATAATTCAATCTCATCATCTGCCCATAATATCTTAATATTGTCCATTATTCTCTTTGGTTTTTATTCTTAAATTTTTTGTGTTAAGCTTTAAACGTTTTTTAAGGTTTGTTTTATTATAAAAAAGAATAGTTCTCTGATTTTTTTGTGGAAAAATAATTTTCTTAGAAAGTTACGAATAAAAATACCGTCAGCCGTCAGCTATTTTTTGAAACTTCCACAATAATTTTCTTAGAACCGAAATATTTTCAATTGTTAATTTACTTAATCCTCAACAATATGCGCTAAATCATCTATTTTGTCCGTTCCATCTGTTCCATCTGTTCCATCTGTTCCATCTGTTCCATTACCTTCTTTAAACGGCGAATCGTCTTGATGTCTTTTAATCAAATCTCTGCCGTAATAAATACCAGCGATCAAAGAAAC
>CAZMEH010000941.1:0-3518 GCA_964564885.1 uncultured Saprospiraceae bacterium
AGATTTTAGGTTGTATAATGAAAAGTGTTCAATGCGGAATTGCTAGTATTAGCGTTTCTACATTGAACACTTTTCATTATACAACCTAAAATCTAGTGTGTTGCACTATCGTGATTATGATCATGCTTACACTTAGGACGTTTCCAAGAACCTGCTTTCAATGCTCTCACAACCTCATTTGTTCTAATTTTATCTCTAAGCGCAATCAACGCTGGATGTCCATACATTGCTCTTACTTTTTTATCTGCAATTGTATTGCCTCTTGGTTCGCTATCCGAAGTTACGAATACGGAAAATACTTCTGCAACATCTTCTGCTGGATTAGAAGCAGCGTATTCTGTAACAAATCTATCTTGATATTTTTCATAAAAACGAGTCGCTTGTCTATCGTTTTTCACTTCTTTAAATTCACTCATAATATCTGACCAGCCAATCAAATACAACTCATTGATATAAGAATTTTGCTTTGAACAACCTTCATCTATGTGAAATGCACCGCAAGAACCTCCAGCACTGATGACATCAATTTGAGTATTATCTAATGTCAAAACATGTCCGTATTCGTGAATAGCAGTGTAAGCAAATTCCGTTGCTAAGTCTATTCTACTCAAATCACCTGTCGCATCAATCGCTAAACCCATTTTCCAGCGACTCAAATCCGCATCATCAATTGGCGCAACATATCCTAATAATTCGCCGTCACCGTGAAATACTTCAAATTCTACAATTTGACCTCTAGCTTCTACTGGAATTAACTTTATAAAATAATCCCACATTTTTTGGTGTTTCGCTTTGTCATCTTGGTCAGATTTATATTTGCTTTTGACATCAAAATCTTTCAATAAGCTAATTTCACTACCATTGATACTATACAAAGACAATGCACCTTCTTCACCTTCTACTGAATTGCTGTTATCCGTTTGGACAGCATTCCCATTTTCATCAATTTCAAATTCTTCTCGTTGACAAGCAGTTAACAGTACAACAATTACTAAAAAGGACGTAATAACACGGAAAGACCAATTTACTTTTTTCATAACGATTGATTTTTTTAAGTTAGTTAATATTCTTTGATTGTATGAAAATCAAAGAGTTTTGATAAATTAACAAGCAGTATGTCTCTACCCGTTATGACTATATGAAAAGTAAAATGTGTATTCTATATTTAGATTTTTATTAGTAGTAAAATAATGGCTAAAATGATATTGTTTGTTGTACCATTCTAGCGGCTTACATATACAAGACAATCGTATTTTAGATTGCCCCTACTCTACTGAACTATTTTTTATTTTATTTTTAAAAATCCAATTATAATTCACTTGATTCTATTAAAATCAGCACGTTAGAAGAAGATAAAAGGTGAGAAATTTTGTTTTTGGGTTTAGGAAGAAGATTTTGAGCAAAAAAGCAGTACCCTTCACTCATCAGAAGTATTCATTCACATGCTATTCGTACCAATTCACTCATTCGATGAAAAAATGAGTAACAAATTTAGCTTCTCAAACGTAATAGAACCAAGTAACGTAACTCAAAAATTTGTTATAACGCTATGAAACATGATTACATATTATTCCCTTTTTAAACAATATTTATAATCCTATAAAAAACATATAACTCTTTTAAAAAACATTTTGTAACCCGTTAGAAAAGCATAATTGTATCCCAACTTTAAATTTCAAAGGAGACCATTTGGTCTCCTTTTTTGTATTTGTACAGGTAACTTTAGCTGTCGAAATATTTTAAACCTAGAGAATTTACTTCTCTTCTTCTTCTTTAAACCAGCCAGCATACATCACATAATTATTCGCTATACGTTCAACGTAGTGTTTAAAAGTTTCTGGCGTAATCGGTTTTAATTTTTTCGCAGGAACTCCACCGTATATAAAACCAGATTCTAAATGTGCTTTTTCTAAAACAATTGCGCCAGCTGCAATCAATACATTACTTTCCACGACTGCATCGTCCATAATAATAGAACCCATTCCAACTAAGACATTATCATGAATCGTACAACCATGTAAAATAGCATTGTGTCCAATCGAAACTGAATTCCCGACCGTTGTTTTTGAATGTTCATAAGTACAATGAATCACTGCACCATCTTGAATATTCACTTTATTACCCATTTTAATGGAGTTCACATCTCCACGAATAACGGCATTAAACCAAACGCTGCAATCATCGCCTAATACAACATCTCCAACAATCGTTGCATTTTCTGCCATGAAGCAGTTTTCTCCAAATTCAGGCGTAAAACCTCTAACACTTTTTATTAAAGCCATTTTTTTAAAATTAGGAATTAGAAATTATTTAAAACGTAGAGAATTTAAATCTCTGTTCTCGCTTAAGAACGCCAGTTAAATAACTGACCGAATTTTGAGAAGATTATATTTTCTTTTAGCCATCTAAAAAATCAATGCATAGCCGAGCTCTGGCGTTATTTTTTAGAGCAGATAAAAGGAAAAAGAAGCCGTCAAAATCGGTCAGTTATTTGATTGGCGTTCCTAAGCTGTCATAATATTACATAAAAGCCAACTTAGCCACACTTGCAACTAATTGTTCCGCTTGACATTTTAATTCGTCATTTTTCTTGCACGTTGATAAGCTCTTTGTAGTCATACTACCTCTATTTTGCCAAAGGCTAAAATCTGGACGAGTTGCAGCTTTTCCTCTACTTGTACTTGTTGCTTCATTATAATTAAACCCAACATTGACCACTTGAAGATTATAACCATTGTCCGAAACAGAATCAAAATAAACATGCATTTTCATCACATACTTAGCGTATTGATGCAAGTTTCCAACCTTGATTGTATCAGGTTGATCGGTTACAAACACCGCATTATTTTTATCAACAAAAGCGAATTTTTTATTCAAATTATAGTTGATCATATCTCTTTTGTATTTAATTCGTGGACCTCCAATAGTGTCTTTTATTCCAATTACAGCATGAAAAATAGGTGTTCCATTTTGTAATACTTGTGGAAATTCTACCTCAGCAGTAGGTGTTTTTTCTACCGCACTTGTTGTATCTGTTGAATTAGCATTATCCGTTATAGCTGCTGTTTTTTTATCATTGCAACTATAAAAAACAAAAATGCTTAAAATAAAAATCCAATGCTTCATTGACTTTGTGTTTTAGTGATTCTTTAAAAAAACAACGTTTTATAAATTCATTGATTTAGAATATATTAAATAGTCTTTATTCACAAAACTTCTTATAGTCGAATCCCGAACACTCGGGATAGATTTAAACAAGGCAGTTCTGAGCCTGTCTGTCGTGCCTTGCAGGAAGGAAAGATAGCCGTGCTATCTATCGAAGAACTAACGTAGTGTAAATTTAAAAGATGATTTTGTAGGCATATTAAGTTCTGTGAATAAAGACTAATACTTGAGAAAACGCTTGATACAATATTCGGAAGATTTATAAGGATAAACAAACCACAGCGTAATTTTTTAAATGATAATATAATTGCTCCTAACTTCTTTTTCAATGAACTTGTTTAAGAACTCATGCT
>CAZMEH010000942.1:0-1549 GCA_964564885.1 uncultured Saprospiraceae bacterium
TACAAATGCTGGAAATATTTCTTCTAGCGAGTTTAAACTGTTGTTGTATGGCGGTTTGGAGAAAGCGGTTCGAGATGAGTTGATGAATTAATTTCTAACTTCAAACCTTGCTTACCTCATTCTGTGCTTGACACAGAATCTTCACTATGATTGCAGCAAATATTAGCAGCTAATATTTTGAAGGTTTCAAATCATCTGAGGCTTTGGGAGGAATGAAGTAAGTAATTTTCAACTACTTCAAAATAAAAAACATTCAATCAAATTACTTATATTCCGAAACATGAAAATTCTAAAAGTCAATATTAAGAACTTGAATTCTTTGAAAAATGTACACGAAATTGATTTTTCGGTGCAGCCATTTAAGGATGCAGGATTGTTTGCCATAACGGGTGACACAGGCGCAGGAAAGACAACGATTTTAGATGCGTTGACTTTGGCATTATATGGAAAAACGCCTCGTAAGCATGAGAAAGAAGTCATGACTTTTGGAACGAAAAACTGTTATTCGGAAGTCGAGTTTGAAGTTAAAGAACAGGTTTTTAGGGCGAGATGGAGTCAACGCATTAAGCGGACAGGAACGCTTGAAGAAGCTAAATATGAATTATCAGAATTGCCTTCTGGTAAAGTGATGGGTCGTCGTTTGAAGTCTTTTGTTTTACCGAAGATTGTTGAATTGACGGGTTTGACGTATCAGCAATTTTTGAAATCGGTGTTATTGGCACAAGGTGATTTTGCTGCTTTTTTGAAAGCGAATAAGGATAAGCGGAGTGAGTTGTTGGAGAAAATTACTGGAACGGAAGTCTATAGTATTATCTCAAAGGCTGCTTTCTTGCGATTTAAAGAGGAAGATAATGCACTCGAAAAACTAAAAACTCGTCTAGGTAATATCAATGTGCTGACCGATGAAGAGGAAACGGAATTGAATGATGAATTAAAGGCGATTTCAACTATTTCAAAGGCGTTAGATCAGCAAATTAAAGTGATTGAAACGGATTTGAAATGGCTTGATGATGTGGCGCAACTTCAAACATCAAAGGAAAGATTAGAAGCGGATGTTCTTGCTATTGATAATGATTTAACTGAATTTCAACCGCAATTAGAGCGTTTGGCTATTCATAAAAAAGCATTTCCATTCAAAAAAGATATTACGCAAAAACGTATTTTACAACAAAGAAAGGGTACTCATCAATTTGAAATTAAGAAATTAGATGCTAGAATTGAGCAGTTGAATTTGCAGTCAAAAGCATTGCAAACTAAACAGACAATTGCGAAAATTGCTTTTGATGAGTTCAATAATCAGAAGTCAGAAAGGGAAACGCTTTTTGAAAAAGTGATAGAATTAGATGTCCAAATTACGGAAACGCAAAAGCCTTTAAAAGCTAAACTAAACGAAATTTCGGCTTTAAAAAATAGTCTTTCAAACAATCAAAAAAAGCATTCAAAGTATATTCAACAGCAAAATGAACTGCAAGTAAGCACTCAAAAAATCAATGATTGGTTAGAAAACAATGCGCTTGATGTGAAAATTCAAGATGAATTGCAAGATATT